>DAISZI010000092.1:0-6640 GCA_036824885.1 Oligoflexia bacterium | reverse complement strand
GAGGAACTGGGCGGGGTCTGAGAACCTGGCGCGCAAGGAGAGATTTGGTAGTCAACATGAGAGATCTTACTATCTCGGCACGAGCCGTACGAAGAAACAAAGGATAAAACTAAAGGATTTTCGGAAGGGTAGTAAGAAGTCTGAGGAATCATAGTACCGAAGAAGTGAGTAATGACCATGGAGGGAAGGGTTCCAGTAACCGGTAAGCAGGGAGTGGAAACAAAACGACTATCAGTAGTCTTAATTTTGACCACGAAATTAAACAGCTTAGAGTAAGGCTCCTGGAGCGACCTAACCGGAGAAAAGCCAAGACTGTATTCGCAGCCTAGAAGGATCGAAAACTGCGGGAACAGACAGGCACATAGAGGAGGTCTTTTGTGAAACCCTTTCGAAAGAACAGATTATCACCAAAGCATCTGATAGTGATTGTTCCTAATTTAAAAACAGTAGGATAACCTATTGAGTGCCACTGAGGGAGCAGGTGTCTTAATAGGGCAAGCACGGTTTTAATGGGGGCAGATGTCGTAAGGCGCCTGTCTATCTGCAAAAATCAATCTATTTCTGATACTTGGATTAAAAAAGAGTGCCGTGGGTAACAGGACCTTATGACGTCAAAATCCGACTTATAAAAAACTATCATCAAGAGCATATGATCATAAGTCATCCTAGGATGCAGGATGGAGAACATAGCATTTGCTTGAACACATTTTACCTTCCCTCGTGCGAAAGCCTCATGGCATGGAGATGGACTCATCTGAACATCTTATTTCCATCAGATATCTGCAGACGATTTTACAGCTGCCTCAAAAAGCAAAAAGGACATCTGTTGAAAAGGATTATCTGCGTTCTATGAATCTGATTCAATACGTTCCACTTTCGGAAATAGTGACTGCAATGGAATTAGTTCTAGAGTCAAAAAATCAAACACTTTTCAATGATCTACGGGATTTGCTTTTACGAGAGCGACGTCCTGCAAATGTCATTGATATAAACGGCTGGTTCATCAAAACCCGCTAAAACCTAATCTGTCTGAATATGACAGTTTTATTCCAAAGGAGCATCAAACGAATAAATTATGAATAATTAATTAATAATCTTAAAAAATTGTTTCTATATGAGATCTCGAAAGAATACATTGAGGTGTCAAAGGCAGCTGAAAAGGATAGAAAAACCTACGAACAGTATCTCGCAAAATTAGTACAAATTGAATTAGTGGCTAAGCTCCCTCTCATGAAGTCTTAGAAAGCTACAATTTTGATCTAAGAATGGAATTTCAGCCCAGCAGTTCAATCGTCTTGCCGAAGGAGATTTTGTCTATCAAGCCACCAATACCGTTTTTTTTTGGATCCTTCGGTTAGGTAAAACACATCTTGCAATTGCTCTTATCGAGCGCCTCTGTGGTTTGGGGTTCAAGTGTCTATTTACCACAACCTACGGACTTATCAATCAGCTTTTAAGTGCGAAGCAGGATCTCACTCTGGCATCACTGTTTAAACTATTGGACCATTATAATGTCGTTGTCTGCGATGATGGGGTACATCCCTCGTGATCAAAACGGCGAATATCTATTCTTTCAATTTATATCTTCAGCGAAGTGAGCGAAAAAGTTTCGTTATAACAACTAATCTCACTTACTCAGAGTGGGACCGAGTCTTCTTGAATCCAATCACCACCTCGGCAGCGGTTGATCGGATCATCTATAAATCAGAGACACTTAACATTGGTGCTGAAAGATGGAGGAGTATGATGGCAAAAAAGAGAATGCTTCAGCAGGAGGCAGAAAAAAACTTGACAGAACCGACTTCTTCCAGTCGTTAGATACAAATATCTCCACTTTTTATTGTCCTCTAATAGAAGGGGAAGAAGAGCTAGAAAAAGTAGGAAAAGTTCCTAGAAGCAAAAGGTGGATAGCAAAAAATTTTGAATTTTACTTAACTGGAGCTTCCTAATGCTGGTTTTTCTTTGCGATCTGAAAAATGGTATTTTTTGAGTGCACGGATAGCAGATTGAAATCCGCTTTTTACTATGAAGCTCATTTTTTTAGGAGAAAGACTGAAATGATCCTCAAAGAAGATGGATTGATCTTGAGGGTCAGGATGAATATAGATAACATCCACATTTTTTTTAATATGAAGATTTTCTTCTAAGAGATCACATATTTTTTTTGTGTGTGATGGATCAATGTTGTTTTTTTCGCAATAGTCAAAAATAGAAGCAATTGCTTTTTGATGACATTTTTTGTAAAAAATATGGGTATTTATTTTTTGCTCAATAGAAAGATAAATAGTTTGAATAATAGTTGCTAGCATGCCGCGATGGAAAAGTGATTCCGATTCTGTAAAGCTATGGTAAGGCTGATGGGTATAACTTGCGATCACTAAATCAGCGCCTCCTTCTATAGCAACTTGGGTAGAAAGAGCATCTCGTACTTCGCCATCAATATAATAGATAGGATCATTATTTTTGTTTTTAATCAAATAAGGAGAAAAAATAAAAGGTAAAGCAGTGCTTGCGGCACAAGCTTGAGAAATAGAGACATGATTTTGAAATTCGCAATTACTTTCAGAAGAACTACGATCGTATCGACTGAAGATCACTTTTTTTGAAGTGTCTAATGCTGTTGCTACAATATGAAGATCAGGTAAATAATCTTGAAAACGATTGGAAAAAAGAACCTCTTCTCGCAGGTACTCTTCTATTCCTGAAGTAGAGAAAAATCCATTGATGGGAAGCCATTTAAAATGCAAAAAAGATTCCCATTGTCCTTGTAAGATGCTAGAAAGATTACGTCTGAGTTGTTTGATGTGGGTGAGCTGCTCAATGCCTAGTTGAGCATTAAGCTTGAATATTTTAGGATACGTCAGCCGTGGTAAAGCATGAGGGACTAATTCTTCAGGATCTGAATGTTCTTGATTCAAAAAAGAGAGTAAAATATTATCAAGAGAATATCCTGAGGCCAAATAGGAAGATATAATGGATCCGGCACTGGAACCCACGTAACTTGAAATTTCCATGGGCTTAGGACTTAGCTGATTGCCAATGCCGCCAGAAAAACAAAAACCCTGGTCTTGAAGCGCTAGGGCAACACCCAAGTGAAATGCTCCGGCTTTCGTAGCGCCTCCGCTGCAAACAAAAGCGATTTTTTTTTTCGAGCCGATTGTGATTTTTTTTTCTTCTGAGTTTGCTACATCAGGCATAAGTCCAAACTACTTGAAATGAGGACTTGTGCAACTAAATTAAGGAGAAGGTATGAGGAATGTCAACTATGCGGAAAAAAAGGAAGGTCATTGGATTTCGCTCATTGAGTATGCATCGAAAAAAGCCATGAGTGTAGCTACTTTGAAGCGGCATATTCAAGATCATCGCGTGCAATCAAAAATGGAAGAAGGACGGTATTTTATTTATGATCCTGAAGAAAATCCACCCTTTTCTCAAAAGAAGGTCCTTGTGGAACAGTCTCAAGAAGCTTTTTTGGAAAAAGAATTGGAACGTTTGACGTTTGAATTAAAAAAAGCGCAACAGCAAATTGTAGAATTAAAAACTTTGGTCGCCTTTTATGAAGAATCTATTGCACAAAAGTCTTTTTATCAGGCATAAAATCCTCTTTTTTGTGGCTTGGGGGTTTGTTGGTAGCGCCTCAGCAAATTTAAGCTTAGACAAGCAGTTTTATTTAGAAAGCATAGGCATTTTAAAAGCCTCGGATTCTTTAGGAGGGCTTTTTGCAGAAAGTATAGCCTCTGCTTATGTTGACTATTTTAATATACAAAAACGTTTTGTTTTAACGGATCTTTCTCGGGTGCAGCAAGTCATTGGGCAATTTGAACTTGAGCATAAACTCATAGAAAACGTGCATATTTTGGCAGAAATAGCTCGTGTGAGTAAGTCTACGAGTCTGATTCGCACACAGGTTTTGAAAGAGCCCGCTTCGTACCATTTCAAAATAGACTGGTTACACGCTCCTCTGATGGAGCGTATAGCAAAAATTGAATTTTTTTTAGCTCAGCCGGATCCTGGAAATGCACTTAAAACAGAAATAATCAAAAAAGCTTTTCAGGATCATCTGGGAGAGCTTTTTTCTCAAGTGCCTTTTTTAGGTGAGGTCACTGGAAGAGATTCATCAATGGTCACTCTCAATTTGGGGGCAACTTCTGGACTTTTGCCAGGTAGTCTTGTTGAAATCAGTACTTTAGAAGAAGTAAAAAAACATCCTATCCTCAATGAGAGGGTTAGCTGGGAGCTCGTTCCTACAGGGAAAGTCAGGGTAGAGCATGTAGAAGAAAGTCTATCCTTTGGCAAGGTCATCACTGAGCTTGATCATCAGAAGGTATTGCGTTATCAGAAAATCACGCATATTGAGGCACCCTCAGTGCCCAAATCATCTCAAACCGAGGAATCTGTCAGCAAATCAGACTTTTCTGATTACCATAATGGTTTAATTGCAGGTGGGATAGTTTTCGGAAATGCAAGCTACTCTTACAAAAGTGGTGGTGTATTTTACGAAAGCCAGAGCTTCTTAACGTCGATCAAACTGCAAAGTGAGATTTGGTTTTCTGAATCTTGGTTTACTCTCTTGGATTTTTACTACGCTTCTTTTCGGTTTACTCAAAAAAATAGCTATTCAAATACTTTAAGTCCTAGGAGTCAAATAGGAGGTAGTTTTGGATCGTGGTCATCTTTGAACATAGGTATGGGATACTTACAGCCCATTTTTGAAAATGTTGCTCAAATAAGATTAAAGTGGGGATATCAACTTTTTCTCTACGAAATTCCTTGGCAAGGATCACCTGAATATACTGCAACAATTAACAATGATTCTCTTTGGGTGGGTATTCAAGGTAATTATGCTTTGAATTCTTTTTTTAATGTTTTTTTAGGATTCAATCGGGGGATCATACCTTTCAGAACTTCTTATCCATGGTTAAGTGCTTCTCAAGGATCCTCTTGGTCAGAATGGCAGGCAGGTGTTGATTATTTGCTCAAGCAAGAGCTCAAATTACGATTGAGTTTAGATATTCAGTCTTCGTCTCTCAGTAGTTTTACTTCCTTAGTTGATCAAAAAATCTTTACCCTAGGTCCGTCGGTTCTTTATTTATTCTGATCTATGTTTTTCTTTGATTTCGCGTTTAAGATGTTTTGATCCTCTGTGATAAGCTTAGGCTTAAAACTTGTTATTGATTTGTATTGTGCCATCTGCGTAATTTTCTTTATTTAAATTTTGATATTTTTCTTAGATGCTCTATCGAATGATGGATCCTTTCTTTTTCGATAATGATTCCGAAAGACGATAGCACTGTATCGATGGATGAGAAGTTTCAAATGAAGATCATGCAATTTAGTCGTTACTTTTTCGATTTATTTTTTTCCGAAAAAGAATGGTTCTGATAAAATTTTTAGGCTCTTGTTAATAAAATTTAATTCTTTATCTTCTCGATCCGAGATGCTCTAATGCGCAAGCAGACCAATAAAAGTCCCATCTTTTTCAGTGACTTGAGATAGTTCATTTATATGCAGGATTTTGCATCAAAGATATAAAAATCAAATTTTTATAGTTTTTATTTGCCTTACTTTCTCAAACAGGTCTGTTTTATGAGATGTCTTTCTAATTTTCTTTTGAAAACTTGATCTAAGCCTTCAAAAATGTTTAATTATTTAGATGAGTTTTCACGCATTTTAATTTCATTGCAATCTGATTCTTGTTTCTAAAAATTATATTTTTTTTATGTATAAAAGTATAATCTTTCTGCTGCCGGCCCGAAAATGCAAACAACCTTTTCTGTGAAATAATCCATATTAACAATCATTTACGTTTAAATCTAGATTGCGAAAAAATAACGACTTGAATGTTTTGAAGTTTTCTGAATACCCAAGATATGGAAGGTTTAGCTGTAGGTTTTCCTGCTTGATTGGGGAGTGTTTCTTATTTTTCTTCCAGTACTTTTCGAAGGTGATGTTCTGTAACTCCATAAACCATTAAAGAGAAACTCATCACTGTCATTAAAGCCGTAATGCGAGAAGATTTTTTTAAAAAAATGGTTGCTGATTGAAATGATTTATTTTTTATAAACGCGAAACTTTTTTCAATCTGATTCTGGTTCTTGTATTCAGATAAAAAACTAAGATATGGCAAGTTCTCTTCCTTTAATTCATGAGAAGCCAAAATAAATCGTCCTTTTCTGCGTCGAATGACTTCTATTGCTTCTTCGTCTTTGACAATGGTTGCGGACAAATGAAAAACTTTTACAATTTTCTCTGTATTCGACTTGGGACGACCACGACTTGCATGTTTTTCTATTATCTCAAGATTCCAATTAATTTTGTGATATTTGAATCCCTTCATCATATCTGCGCCTACTTGAAGGGCATCTTTTTCAGACTCAAAGTTTTTTCGTTTTAAACGTGATACCTGTTGCTGAACTTTTTTCAGTTCCTTTTCTATCTTTTTGTCCAAAGTTTTATTTTCTCTTTCAGCTGCTTTCTTGGAATGGACCAAAACCCAACGTTGTTCTACAGAACCGTAACAAGCTTCCTCAAGCAACGTACAGCGATAGCCTCCATCAAGTTCAATCCACTGATAGCAAATATCCTCTTGATTAAGCCATTTTTTTGCTTCATTGAGATTCTCGGGCACACGAGAAAGCCA
>DAISZI010000351.1:0-1610 GCA_036824885.1 Oligoflexia bacterium | reverse complement strand
AGTGTTCTTTCCTGTACTACTTTTTTGCTAATTCGAAATATTTTTATATTTTGGTACGGAATCCGGGTTTAAGAGCGATATTTTGTAATTTTTCATTTGAATAAAATTTTGAAATGCGACAAACGCGGTCCTTTGAGTTTCACTGTCGACGTGTTTTTGGAAGTTAATGCAATAGAAAGATATAATCTGTCATGCGAATCTTTCTTTTTTTCGGGTTGTGCTCAAGAAAATCCTCAACGAGAGTCAAAAATAGGATCTCGAAAGAGTAGATGAAGATCGGTTATACTGGCACCTTGCTTTTAGACACCATGGATCGCTCCGGCTACTGAGCATTTCGAAAGTTTGAAGTAATTGCTTAAGTCATGATAGACTTCGAAAGACAAGGACATTGTCGTGAGTTTTATGGGCTTTCGTATTCAAAAGCCCCGACTACTGAAATAACAAGTTCAGAAAATTAAAAGAATTTATTATTTAATTTTTGGTAAGAAAAGAGAATAATGATCGCGCTTAGTGCGAATATAGCTTCGTACAGATTCAGCAAGTTAGCACTAGATATCATGCAACTGAGATGATGTGAGTAATTTTTATGAGTCTCTTATGCTGTTAAGCATGAAAAACTTTCGCCAAGGTTCAAAAAATAGATGAAAAATTAGAAACTGTACTACAATAAGAAAGATCGAAGGTTTATCTGCAGTAAAAGACATGCATAAAAAAATTAATAAAAATAGAATCCGACTATATCACGCTTTGAGACATTATCGATATGGATCCTTGATCTCTCGCATTAAACTGTATTCTGCAACTTCAACAGCAAGAACCAAACTTGAAGGATCCTTCAGTTTATGGGCAAGTCATAGATCAAGCTCGAATAGCAAAGCTGTTCTAATTTTTTCTTGATGCTCCAGCAATTGTAGCTGTAGGAATCCGAAGAGTGCAGATGGAAAATTTAAAAAACTTCAAGGCTAATTCGCAAGATAATCTGAAACCTTTATAGGTGAATGTCAGTTGCTCCCTGTCCCTGTTTTTTTTGGTTAACTCTTGAAATTCTTCATGAATCAGATCCAAGCTCATGGAAAACTCTCTCTTCGTGAAAGAGGATTAGCCCATGTTTTACCTCCGGTAAAGAAGTCTTAGCAGGCTTCAAAGCTGCAACTTCGACCGATTGCTATGCTATTAATTATTTGAATACACAAATCCAACCCCTTACTTATGCAGAACCATTTTTAATTCATGCAAAAATGACTTAATCAAGAAGACACTAGTCGTTACTTGGGTCAATTTTCACGATGCAGTCTTTTTGTTACTTGTCATACCGGCTAGCATTCTTTATCAGCTAAAATAGATACTTCATCTCACAAAAGCATTCGCCGTAAGCGACTGAGAAATACAATCCTTCGACCACCAAAAAAGTTACCATGTACTATTTTACAATGCTAATAGGTAAAATATCAAGACCCCCGCACCCTCATAATCGTTTAAAAATATTTAGTCAAACGATTGTAATCTGCGTCTTACTAAAATAAAAAAAATCTGGGAAAAGAGTTGATTAACAGATATCTTTGAAGCAATTAGATTCAAATAGTAATATTTACTCTATCTACGCTGATAGC
>DAISZI010000091.1:0-6656 GCA_036824885.1 Oligoflexia bacterium | reverse complement strand
AGATGCAAAGGACCTGTACCGGCAACCACGACAAGATCCGAAAAACTGAAAAGTCCCCCTAGAAAATCAATGGGATAATTGCCGAAATAAAATAGCGGCGCAGGAAGAAGTGGCTTTTGCTCTACTTTCTTCCTGATATCCTCTAAAAGAACACAATCCCCAGGTCCACCTGAGACAAGAACCTGCATGTGGTCTTTGAGAAGCTCAATGACTAAGTCCTGATAATGCGATTGAGGCCAATTTAAAGCGGAGCCTCGCATGCCAGGATGAATGACTATCAGCTTTCTTTGAGGATCCCAGCCTTTTTTTTGAAGCCAAATTCGAGCTTCCTCTTGGATCTCTTGAGAAATAGAAACTTGAGTCAGAACACTTCGACTTTTGATCTCTATTTTCAGTCTTTTGAGAAGCTCAAGGTTATAATCAGCTTCGTGCATTTGCACACGTGATCTTCGCTGCCTGATTCCGAAATTATAAAACAAAAAAGAGTGAAGTTTACTCCACGGACCAATACGACAGGAAATCCCCGCAAAAAACAAAGAAGCTCCAATTTTCCAATGCGATTGCAAGACCACTGCCATCTCAAAACGCTCTTTATATATTTCTTTCAAAAGCTGAAAAAATCCTCTGAATCCCGCATGCCTTCCCTTCGGATCAAAGATCATACAATGATCTACAGAAGGAAGACCTTGAACTAAAGGAGCTACCAGCTCTTGCACCAAAATGGTAAGATGCGCTTGTGGGTAGTGTTTTTTGATCGCTTCAAAAACAGGAGTGGATAGTATGACATCCCCAATATGATCAGGGCGAATGACTAAGATTTTTAAGGATTCACGATTCATTTGAGAACGTTGATTTCTCAATCAAAAAAACCTCTCAGCTTCCAAAAAAATAGCTCAAGGAAAACTCCATGGTTTTTCTCTGGGATACCTAAGAACCCAGAAACCATCAGAGCTCAAAAAATAAAACAACGAAAGAACCTCAATCTCCTTCCTTAAAGAAGCAGATAAGACACCTTTCGCTCCACACTCGCTGACAGCACGTCATTTGTCAAATAGCATGCTTGAACTACCCCCTTCAAAAACATGCTAGGACTTGAAATTGCTAGGAGTTTAAGATAACCTCAGGCCAGTTTACTTTAATTGAGAAAAGGAGCCTCATGGCAAATACAAGAACTTCGGCAAAAAGAGCCAGACAATCCAAGCGCAAGCATATACGTAATCAATCGATACGAACGAGCACACGAACTACCCTTCGTGCTGCAATGACTTCTATTCAGAAAAAACAAATTGCAGAATCTCAAGAAGCGTATTTGAAGGCAGTTCGAGCGTTGGGAAAAGCCTCAAGCAAAGGTGCTATTCCTGCCCGACGGGCTTCCCGCAAAATCAGTCGCCTGACACTTCTCGCAAAAAAATTCACTCCAGAGATTCTTACCCAGAAGTAATTGTGCCCCGCTTTCAGCCTAAGGCCATCCAAGCGGAACTGAATGAAGGACGCATGCGTTCTTTTTATTGGATTGATGGTCCTGAAGTTTTTTTATCGAGACAATTGCTGAGAAAGATTCAAAAAGTTGCCATCAGAGAAGACACTGCCTACTGGAGAGGCAGGTCTTTTGACTCGTCTGAAGTCGGAGCTAGTGCTATTTTGGATGCCTTATGCTCCCAGAATCTCTGGGGCCGACCTGAGCTCGTTCTAATTCGAAATCCAGAACAACTCAAAAAAATCGAAATTCTTTTTTCCTCGCGAGCTCCCCAAAAAAATCACTCCATTGCTATTTTTTTTACTCACGCGACTCTCAAAAGAGTTCCTTCGGTAGTCCTTGAAAAGGCAGCTGTTGTCAGCTGCGAGAGCATTCCTGAATCTAAACGATTGATTTGGGTGGATTTTTTAGCACAACAAAAAAAACTGCCTTTGACTTTAGAAAGAAAAAATCTGCTCTGCTTATTTGAGCCCTGGTCCTTAAATGCATTAAACCAAGAACTTGAAAAACTCAGCCTATGCGAAGAAGGAGATGCCCCACAAGAAGCTTATCCTTTTCCAGAAATATGGATTCAGGATTTTTTCACCAAAAATCTCGCCTCCGCTTTAGTTGCCCTACCCCGTTTCGTGATGGATTCCGAAAAAACACTGCCTCTGCTTGGACTTTTGAATTGGAACGTAAAACAAATAAGTTTATTTTTAATCCAGGGAACCGCCCCTTCTTACCTACTTAACACTTTAAACCAATGGAAGCCTCACTGGACACTTTCTCAACTTATCCAACTGCAATCAAATCTCGCCTCTCTTGATAAAAAAACGAAAGAAAGCTCGTTTTCAGATCCCTTAGGACTTTGGACAGAACTTATTTTGCGCCATTTAAAATCCTAACAAAAACGAATATCCTTGAAAACAATCGTACTGGAAGCACGATTGAGATTTTCTAAAATGGCATGTTTCTGGTAATGTAGCTCGGAACGCCAAAGAGGATGGTCTACTTTCACCCAAAGTACCGCATCGTGCACTCGAAGCACCTTGGTATACTTAGCGATAGGGGCCCCCACCAAAGCGTCCCACTGACCGAGTACCTGTGCCTCTTCAAACTTTTTAGAAAAGCCGGCATGGTTTTTTTTCAGTTTTTCCATGACCTGCAGTAGACTATAGAAACTCACAACCCCTCCATGATAAGAAAAGATCCATGCACACACAGTTCCTGATTTTAGCATTCTTTTGGTTGAACGCCTGTGGATACACCCTACAAAACTCACGAAACACACTTCATGAAAAAAAAATAGAAAAAATCTTCGTGTCTCCCGTAATTAACAATAGCTACAAAGAAGGCGTAGAAATCCTTCTCCATAATGCACTGGTGCGTACCTTTTTGGCTCACAAGAAGGCTACCTTAGTCCATCAAAAGTATCAAGCAGATGCTTTTTTTCAAGCAACCGTACAAATAGCTTCTTACAGAAATAACCTTTCTACCTCTGTTTCTCAATTAGGTCCAAAAAACTATACACCTCCGAGCACACTACGAACACTTCAATTTCCCATCTCAACCGAATACATGGCTTTTTTAGAATGTACCTTTATCTTAAGTCGAACCCATTTCGACCAAAAACCCGTCTGGAAAGTAACCTTAACCCGAAGCGCCCCCTTTGCTTCAGCCAATCAATTAGATGTTCCGGGAACCACCTCGGGCTTAATCAATGACAGTGAATTTGATCGAACACTCACGACACTGACTTCTACCATGAGCCAGGACGCGCATGAATCCCTTTTTTCCGATTTTTAATTAGAATCACTTCCGATAAAAAATGAAAAATACTACCCCGAATACTACTAAAAAAATAAATATTTTGAAAAACTTCTTTCCAGAAGACGAAAAAGAAAAATCAATTTCTTTTGTTTTTTCTTCTTGCACTACTTGCTTGGGAGGCGTAACCCCCAATTGCTTTTCTAATTCTTCTTGATCTTGAATAAAAATCCAACGATCCCCCGATAAACAGATCTCATCGCGTAAACCCAAATCCCCTGCAAGCACCATCTTCTGAAGTATTTCTCTTGAGTAGGGTCCAGAGATATGGTGCTTTTCTGAACGAATCAACCATTGCTGCTCCATATTAAATAAAGTCCCTCTGAAATACAGACGCAGCGCGACGCTCAGCGTGTAAAAATTTCTGAATTTCCGGATGAGGGTTCAATCGAAACTCCTTAGGGGTTCCAAAAAAAACCACACGACCTTCTGACAAAAATGCAATGCAGTCCGCCAAAAGCAAAGCAGAACAAATATCATGACTAATGACAACTGAGGTAAGCTGAAGCTCCCGTTTCAACGTCTCAATTAACTCGTCAACAGTACCCCGAGTGACTGTATCCAACCCAGAGGTAGGCTCGTCATACAGCAAAATAGAAGGCTCACGAATAATAGCTCGAGCAAGCCCTACTCTTTTTCTCATGCCTCCTGAAAGCGCATTAGGGTACTGATCCCAACCATCCTCTAAACCCAAAATACTTAATGTTTTTTTTGCTTTTTGAAGAATTTCTCGCTCATGAAGATCAGTGTGTTCCCGAAGTGGAAAAACAATATTCTCTAAAACAGTCATGCTATCAAAAAGAGCTGAATTTTGAAACAACACCCCAAACCGAAGTCTCATTTCAAATAATTGGTGAGAATTCATTTGACTCAAAGCAACATTTTCAATCCAAATCTCACCCTCGTCAGGCCTTAAAAGACCTAAGATATGCTTCAATAAAACAGATTTGCCTGCACCTGAAGCACCCAAGATATAAGTCAGCTTTTCTCTAGGAAAAACCAAATTGAGATTTTTCAAAACGGGTTTTTTTTTTCCTGAAAAGCTTTTAGAAATACCCTCAAGCCTGATCGCATCCATACAAAAGGTATGCTACACTCCCCGGCTGGGGTATTCAAGATTCGTCCAAAAAAAGGAAGCCAATGAAATTTCAAAAATATGTTGGAATGGGATTGCTCATTTTGGGAAATTTGGCACATGCAGGGCGTCAAAAAAAAGAAACAAATGTATACTACATCCCCTACGTTCCTCAAGTTTCAAAACCCATGCCTCCTCGATCCCATCGATTTGTGATTTCAGGGTTACTGGCTTTAGACAACCCCATGAGCGGTGACCAATCGGGATCTAATCCTGGCTTTGGGTTATCTGCGGCATACACCCTTACTCCACGCTGGACTTTAGGACTGGGCTTTCAAAATATCATGATGACTCCGGCAGACTTAACGCAATCACTTCAAGCGACTTCTTCTTTCAATACCCTTTTTTTCTTAGCAGATTACAGTTTCCCTGGCTTAGAAAATCTTTGGGTAGGAGCCCGACTGGGTGCAGGCATAAGAACCAGCAGCTACTCTATTCCCACAGCAGGAAGCTCAAACATCAACGCAATTCTTTATGGTTTCATGGCAGGCTGGCGCTTTCAAATTTTGGATGCACTCGCCTTAAATCCTCAGGCAGGATTCCTCATCATCACAACACCCATTGCAACGACAGATATCTTGGTTTTACTTGCAGTTCAATACTGGCCAAAATCATTCTTTTGATACAGTAATCACACGCAAACTCGGACAAATATCGGTAACGGCATTGATATTAGGATAATTTGTCGGTCGGGGTAACGGTATCGCAGCAGGAGTCGCAAGCTGCAAGCTCACAGAAAAACCTTGGGCAGTAAATACACCTTTGCCTATATAAGTACCACAATAGACAGTCGTAGACAAAGCACTGCCACTATATTGAGCTTTTAAAGTAAAGTTATCAGAGACATTCCCTCCGGGTCTGCCGGACAAAACCCCCTGTCCATAAATTCCAGATTCAGTGGTTCCCACAATCACATCGTTGTTATTTTGCGTCACAGAAACCGTCGAAGCAACTTGCTGCGTACTACCCGTCGCTAAAGTCACGACTTCGTTACCCACGTAAGTCCCTGTCACCGCTTGACCGCAGCCTAAGAAAATTCCAAAAATACTCAAAGATAAGTAGCCTATTTTAGAATTCATACTTAAAATTTAGCAAATTTTAAGCCAAAGCTATTGCCCTCAAAAGGCTCCCTTTTACTAAAAATGATCTTTTTTTCAATAACTAGTGTCAAAATACTTGACAAGAAACTTAAAAAACATCATCCTTAAATCCAACCCTTAGGACATCCAGGATTTCCAAAAAACGAAGATCTCCCCCTTTTTCCGAAGATCGCTTTGCAAGTCTATTACCCTGAGCAAGGATCTGTCCAAAAACAAAACCCGAGGAGACTCGAGAAAATTACCATAAAAGACACTAAAAAACATACAATTTATACTAAGACTCATAGAAATATTATAAACTAATATACTATAAATTCATCAGTTCTGATTTTAAACTCTTTCTTTTCGCTAGACGCATCTTGAAATACGAGATGCACTGGTAAAAATCTAACCTAATAGATCTTGTTTGATGCATGATTGCTTCCTGAAGGAGAAACTGGAAAAAATCTTGCAAAGTTATTTGGAATGCAACAAAAACTATCCTTCGGGAGAGTTTTTAGAGATTCGAAATAATTGCTTCTCAGACACCTAAGCTGTCAAGTAGATCGGCACCCAAAATAAATACTTGAAAAACAGAAAAAAAATGATATTAAGCCATGAATTAAATGATTCTTCAAATCTCAACCATCGAAAGATCAAACATCGTCTATAGTGCTGATACTACCATTTTCAAATCACCAGATTAAAAAAATATTATGAAAAAGTTTAGTTTTTTTTTACTATTACTACTTGTATCTCTAGAGACTCACTCAGCACATGCTTGCTGCCCCATTCGACTTTCAAACTTCAACTTTCGACAATGGTTTGAAGACTGCTTTCCTTTCTTTAGATCGAATGCTCAACGAAAAAAGCTCAAAAAAAGGCTCAAAAAAATTCCTAGTTTAGCATCAAATCATTTATCAGAGACAACAAAGACCACCGAAGAGATAGTAGTACAGACAGCAAAGCTCAATGAAATGATAGCAAAAAAAATGACTCGAGATTTAATTTTTTACGAAAATGCCATAAATCAAGAGATAAAAAACTCAAAAAAAGGCTCAGACTTGCTCCAGCACCAAAAAGACCTATTAGCAATAAAATACCTACGAAAAATGATCTCTCCGACTATGACTCATTTCGAGTTTTTTAGAGATAG
>DAISZI010000090.1:1969-6779 GCA_036824885.1 Oligoflexia bacterium | reverse complement strand
CCCGAAGATGAGCGCATCCAGATGTAAACATGGTACTGGCCATTTATGATGAAAAATTTTCAGTAAAACTGCCATTTGCAATCGCTCTTCCCTATATGATGACTTTTTCGAAAAAATCGAGGATGATAGCAAGGAATATGAAAAAGAGATTATTCGAGCGATAGAGCATACCACGCAATTGATTCGCGAGGATGAAAGCCTCTATCTCAGCGTCCTTGAAGCATGGAAGATAAAAAATGGATGAATTGCGCTCAAAAGTTACGTGACTCCATCAAGGACGATCTCTTCTATGAAGATGTGGATGCATTGTTCCAAATATCCTTCCTAACAAGTCACTATTCTACGATCCATCCAGACGAAGAAAAAACAGACTATAAAGAGTTACTCTGCACTGAAAACATACAAAAATAGGGGATTTTCTTGAAAAATTAGGCTACCCAGAGATCGCGAAAAGAACACGTAAATACACCAATTTAATTGAAAATAACTCAATTCGTGTCATCGTTCATTGCAAGACTTCTGAACCCAAAGCCACCCTGAAATAATGCATAGAGTCATTATCGCCTGCTTAGAAGAAAGCAAGATCCCGTTGCACCGTAAAAAACATCAATTAATTTGATAAATAAGTCTTTGACAAGATTTCCTGAAACAAGTATGGACTGAAGATGGTTGCGAGAACGGGAATCGGGCTTTTGAACCTAAGCATCATCTTTGCTTCAACCCTCTGCCATGGCTCCTCTCGGCCTTCGTTTGCGAGCGCCAATAGCAACGGCATGTCTCCCTTTTGGAAATGGGAAACCTTAGAAAGTCCTCATTTTAAAATTTCCTATCCCTCAACCCTTGCTGAACCTGCAGAAAAAATTGCACAGTACTTTGAACAAACCCATGCTGCTTTAGCACCCTTATTCGCATGGGAGCCTCTCAAAAAAACCCAAATCATTTTACTAGACAACCAAGACTCAGCAAATGGAATGACCTCTCCCATTGCACGCTATGGAATCGTGCTCTGGATCACCCCTCCCGATCCTCAGATGGGCCTTCAAGTGTATGACGATTGGTACAAAATGCTCGTCATTCATGAGTACACACACCTTCTCAACATGGATACCACGCATGATTTATGGAAAACTTTGCGTTATGTATTTGGAGACACATTGCTGCCTAACTCTGTTTTGCCGGGCTGGATGCTTGAGGGACTTGCAGTTTATATGGAAACCCGATTTACCCAAGCAGGAAGAGGAAGAAGTGCTTATTACCATGCCCTACTACGGTCTGCTGTAGAACAAAAAGTCCTTGGCACCCCCGATTTTATCACTTTAAACAAGCTCACCGGAGGAAATCCTTATTTTCCTTCAGGAGATACCATCTACCAATTTGGCTACCACCTCATGTATGAAACCACTGAAAATGCGGAGGAAGATCAAAAAGACCAAAATTTCGGAAAATTATCAAAAACTTCTGGAAAAAGCCTTCCTTTTCTTATTGACAACTACATTACCCAAGTAAAAAAACGCTCCTGGCAGGAAATTTGGAATAGCTGGATTCAAAAAGCCACGAAGCGCTCTGAAGAAGCACTCCAAACCCTCCACGCTCAACCTACCACGCCCTCAACACCCCTTCTTACTCATGATTGGGAAACAAGCAATACCATCTCAGGCATAAGCGCCTCTTCTGACGGAAAACTTCTAGCTTACACCTTAAGTTCAGCGGATCGAAGAAGTGGCTTGTACTTACAAGACACACAAAACCACAAAAACACGAGACTTTTAGACAAGAAACTGGGAACAGGCTCCTGCTTCAGCGTATTTTCTTTAATTTATAGCCGGTTGCATCAAATAGGACAGTATCTCACTTATTCTGATTTAGAGGCCTACCATCTCAAAACGAAAAAAACCCATTGGCTCACCCATCAATTAAGAGCACGTGACCCAGCGCTTTCTGCTGATCAAAAGCACCTCACTTTTACACTCACAGAGCATCAAACCACAGGACTTGCACTCGCAGACTTACTCGAAACCGAAGACGACTTACGATTAGAAAACGTCCGCACGCTTTGGATGCCCAAGCAATACGAGCGTGTCAGTAACCCTGTCTTTTCTCAAGAAGGAACGCGTATTTTTTTTTCCCACCATCCTTCCAGCAAACCCGAAGAAAACATTCTGATGTATGATCTAAAAACTCAAACGACCACCGTATTAGTTTCCAATGGCCATTACAATCGATTTCCTACCATCCCTCCCTCCCAAGATCCTGACCGCTGCCTCTATTTTGTTTCAGATCAAACGGGAGTAGATAATCTCTACCGCTACTCTTTCGAAACCGAAAAAACTTTTCTCATCAGCAATGTCACAACAGCATTAAACTATCCTCAATTCAGGTGGAACGGTAAAAACTCGGTTCTTTACGCGGGCATCTTGTCTTATACAGGATGGAATCTTTCAGAAGTCTCTATTCCCGACAGAAAAGAAAAATCCCTTCCTACTGAATCACTGACCTTAAAACCACCACCGGCGCCCTCGAGTAAAAAACTGCCCGACCTTCCTGCTCCCGAGTTCTCTAAGAGCCCTTACTCTCCCTGGCCAAGCTTATTGCCTCGTGTCTGGGGACCCCTGATAGATTATCAAATCGGAGGCTTTCAAGTAGGTGCTGCTGTCTTGGGATTTGATGCCATTGATACGCACCGTTACTCACTAGGAGCAAGTTACAATACCCATACTCAATTTATGGATTGGCAAGCTCTCTACTCAACACGTGCCTTAGGTCCTAACATCACATTCTCCAATAGCATGATCAGTAACTACGCTAAATTCACTGAGAAATCGCTGGTTTTTGAACGCCAATGGACTAACACCATCAGCCTTTCCTATCCTTTTTTGAAAACCTACTCGCACTTAACTCCCAGCATTGCTTACAATTTCATTCGATTCGAAAAGTACCAAAAAATAAACCAGACATCCTCCACTTTTGTGAGCAAAACACCTTTTGCCCAAGCCGCAGATCTCTTATGGACTTACAGCAATCTTGAGACCTCCCCTCTCGGCATCACGTACGAAGCAGGGCACAAGGTACAATTAGCGACTCGAAACCTGATGCTTCCTGGTCAGATGTCTTGGAAAAATTTCTTCCTAGGAGACTCGTATTTCCGATTGACCCCTCATACCATTTTAAATCCACAAATCAAAGGCCTCTGGGCAACCCAAATCAATCCCCACTTTCCTCAATCAGGAAGTTACTTGCAGGGAAGGGTTCTAAAAACCCTATTTAATGCCTTACCTTCTGATAATTTCAACCAGCTTTCGATTCGAGGTTATCCTAATTTGTTAAGTAATCCTGCTTTCTTTGCTGGATCAGGATCCATTGATCTTTCTTTTCCTTTGGTTCGGATCTTCCAGGGCTGGGGAACCATGCCTGTTTTTTTGAAAAATCTCTATGGATGGGTTTTTGCTGAAGCAAATTACGTCCAATCCATCCCGGTAGCCCTTCCTTCTGCAGGACTCGGATTGAGATTAACGACTGAAGTTTTTTACCTTCCCCTCACCCTGTCCACAGAGTACCACCGAGGCTTCCAGGAAATATGGGGAGGAAAGAACGATTTATTTTTTCAAATACTTGCGAGTAATCTACTCTCATTTTGAACTACAAAAAAAATCGTGATGTGTTAGCATGCCCCGGATATGGATTACTTAACTCGCGCTAATGAAAGCTACATCGAAGAGCTTTTGAAAGAATACACGAAAGATCGTCACTGCATCGATCCCTCCTGGTCTTACTTTTTTGATGGGGTTTCTTTAGGGTCTCAAGCCCCCTTAAGTCATCCTGAAGTTGCTCCAGCAGATGAGCTCGAACCGCGCGTCATGAAACTCATTGAGGCTTACCGATGCCTCGGGGGAACGACTGCGCATCTATGTCCTCTGACAGTGCCCTCCCCTAACCCTCTTTTAGAGCTTTCTCAGTTTCAAATTCCTCAGGAAGCCCTGAGTCGCGTTTTTCAAGCCTCTCGATCCATCGGAATGCAGCCTTCTTCTCTCCGAGAGATCATCGCTCGATTGAAAGATCTTTACTGCTCTTTTGTTTGGATGGAATGGACCCATGTCAGGAATCCGGAAGAAAGAAATTGGCTTCAGCAAAAAATAGAACTTTTTTTTCACTCAGAACAACGCAAAAAGAGCCTCGATGACCCCACACGCCTTTGGATTTTAAAACGACTCATTCAGGCTGAATCTTTTGAGCGCTTTTTGCACACGAGGTATGTGGCCCAAAAGCGCTTTTCTTTGGAAGGCAATGAATCTCTGCTTCCCGCATTAGATAGCATTCTAGAATCTGCTCAAGCGGACCATATTGTCTTAGGCATGGCGCATCGAGGTCGATTGAATGTTCTGGTCCATCTGCTTCAAAAACCGCTTGAGTCCCTTCTTACGGAATTTGAAGCCAAGTATAGCGTAGATCCTTCAGAAAAAGACATCGAGGGCGATGTCAAGTACCATATGGGATTTTCTACTTTCCGTAAAACCCGCCAAGGCAGGGAAGTTCACGTCTCGATGGCATCCAATCCGAGCCATTTGGAATTTGTTTATCCTGTCATGGAAGGAATGACTCGAGCTTATCAGAAGCATTTTCGAGATACCGATCGTAGCCAGGTGATTCCTATTGCCATCCATGGAGATGCTGCTTTAGCGGGGCAAGGCATCTGCTATGAGACCCTCAATCTTTCTCGAATTCCTGCCTATACGACGGGAGGAACGATCCATCTTGTGATCAACAATCAAATTGGATTCACAGCTTTTCAATTGCTCAATCACCCGCATCTCGG
>DAISZI010000090.1:0-1959 GCA_036824885.1 Oligoflexia bacterium | reverse complement strand
ACCGATTCCCGATCTACAGGACATTGCACTGATATTGCTCGTTTTCTGGATGCTCCGATATTCCACGTGAACGCAGACCAGCCCGAGCTCGTTTGGCAAGTAGCGCAGCTTTGTACAGAATACCGGCAAAAATTTAAAAAGGATGTTTTTTTAGATCTCGTGGGATACCGCAAGTACGGACATAATGAAGGAGATGAACCGGCCTTCACCCAACCTCTTTTGTACCAAAAAATTCGATCGCAGCCTTCTGTGGTAGAAAGCTACTCAAAAGCATTAATAGCAGAAAAAAAAACGAGCACTCAGGAAACAGCCAAGCTCGTAGAAGTAGAAATGGAAAGGCTCACTCAGGCTCAAGTCAATACTCGAGCAGAGAATCCGAAGCCTTCTGTGAGTACTTTTGAGGGTCGATGGAAAGAGTTTCATCGTCCAAGCAGAAAAGATTTTTTCACGAAGGTCAGCACACAGGTGGAGTCTTCCAGACTTCGCAACCTAGTTTCAAAATTAAGTCAAGTGCCTGAAGGATTTAAGATGCATCCGAAGCTGCTTCGGCTTCATGAAGCTCGTCAGGAATCCCTGGAAAAGAGCCTCGACTGGGCAACAGGTGAGGCTTTGGCTTTTGCAACCTTGCTCGAAGAAGGACGTTCCATCAGGTTATCGGGTCAAGATAGCCAAAGGGGAACTTTTTCGCATAGGCACTGTGTTTTTCACGATGTGCAATCAGGAAAGACTTACACCCCTCTGAACCATCTCACTGAAACCCAGGGTTTTTACGAAGTCATCAATAGCACTCTTTCTGAATCGGGAGTTTTAGGTTTTGAATATGGATTTTCGGTAGTACTGCCTGAAGATCTTGTGATTTGGGAAGCGCAATTTGGAGATTTTTGCAATGGAGCTCAGGTCATCTTAGATCAATTTCTTGCATCGGGGGAATTTAAGTGGCAACGCATGAGTGGTTTGACCTTATTCTTACCGCATGGGTATGAAGGGCAGGGACCGGAACATTCCAGTGCGCGCTTAGAAAGGTTTTTACAGCTTTGTGCTAAGGATAATATGAGCGTGATGCATCTGACTACGCCTGCTCAATTATTTCATGCCCTTCGACGTCAGGCGCTACGCCGGTTTCGACGACCGTTGATTCTCATGTCTCCTAAGAGCTTACTCAGACACCCTCAGGTGCTCTCGACTCTGAGTGATTTAAGTGAGGCAGAGTTTCAGCAAGTCTTAGATAGTGATCTCACACAAGAAGAGAAAAATAGGGTGAAGAAGGTTCTTTTGTGCTCAGGAAAGGTCTATTACGATCTTCTTGCCGCTTGGAAGGATCCTTCGGTAGCACTGATTCGTGTGGAACAGCTTTATCCTTGGCCTCTGGAGAGACTGAGGACTGTTTTAAAGCAATACCCTCAGGCTTCTTTTTTCTGGGTTCAAGAAGAGTCTCGGAATATGGGGGCCTGGAGCTTTGTCTTACGTCTTTGGCGAGAAGGAGAAGAAGATCAAAAACCCATCATGGAATATTTACAGCGTGAGATTGAATACATAGGAAGAAAAGCAAGTGTAGCGCCTGCAGTGGGTTCGCGCTTGATGCATGATTACGAACAAAAAGCTTTGGTGAAGGAAGCATTTTTATGAAAAATACCATTGTAGCCCCGAGTGTCGGAGAATCGGTTACCGAAGTAAGTATTCTCAAATGGGCCGTCCAAGAGGGAGATCAGGTCCAGACGGGTCAGCTTTTACTGGAGATTGAATCGGATAAGGCAACGGTAGAGATAGTCTCTGAGTTCTCAGGAGTTGTATCGATTCTGAAATCAGAAGGAGAGCGCGTTGCTGTGGGGGAAGCTATTGCGAGCATTGACACAGAAGGCGTTGCATCGAGCAAGAAAGTGCCTATTGAAGAAAAAAAATCCGAGCAAAGGATGCCAGGACCCGCTGCTCGTAAAAAGGCGCAGGAGCTCGGCATCGATT
>DAISZI010000350.1:0-1637 GCA_036824885.1 Oligoflexia bacterium | reverse complement strand
CAATTTAATGTTCATTGTTTCACCTACACCCTGAGACTTGAAAAATAACTTTCTTAGTCTCCCAACTTATGATTTCACGAACCCCTGGTTCATTATGAAATCAGGTTTTTTCCGATGCTTTTCGTTAATACAGAAACATCAAAAAACTCGGCAGGAACCCATTTCCAAGAAACCTAAGAAATGAAAAGCCTTCCGCAAAAAAATACACCTCTGATCGGTTAGCGGGCATTATAACAAACTTAACTTGAATTGACAATCAATTTTGAGAAATAAACATCCCGTACATAGCCCTCGGGAAGCCAGGCATTCAGACCCTGCTTTAAAAATTCTCTCAACCGCTTCTTTCCCTCATAAGAAAGAACATCCTCTTCAGAAAGGGCATGCAAGCTGGTGAAAATCTGGCTTCGAGCAGGGATCGTGTAGCGGCGCAGGTAACTTGCGGTCTGAGGATCCGAGCACAAAAGCACCATTTCCAACTGAACCATCTGCAAAGGCCCTTTTTCAAAAGACCTCTGAAGGGGCACCACAAAAGACCCGAGAGACACGAGACTCAACTCGGTTTCCTTCCACGTAGACACCGTTTTCACCGAAAGCTTGGGGTTTTTTACCCGAGAGGAAAACTGGTAGCCCAAAATACCCAGGATGCCTAAAGCACTGAACCCCCCCAAAATGATAAACAAAATAGGTTTTAAAGTTTTTCTTTGACCTTCGAAATGCCGATGAAGTGCTTGCAAAAAATCTTCTGGAACTTGAAAAGAACCCCCCATGATCCCCCTCCTCAGCGAAACACAGCCCCAAGCTCAGAACAACCCTCAACTTGAGACAAATCTAAGCTCGTGCTAGAACGAAAGCATGGAAGCTTTTTACGATTTCGAAAAACCCATCGTTCATTTTGAAAAAAAACTTCAAGACTTAAAAGACCTTGCCAAACAAGAAGGAGTTGATTTTACACAAGAAATCATCACATTAGAAAAAAAAATGCGCCTGCTCATTGAGGAGATTTACTCTCGGTTAAAACCCTGGCAAAAAGTTCAACTCTGCCGACACCCCAATCGACCCTACTCACGTGATTATATTGACTTTTTATTTCCAGACTTCATGGAGCTGCATGGAGATCGGCATTTCAACGATGACCCTGCTATTTTAGGAGGGGTAGCTACTTGGCAAGTAGGAAACCAAGCACCTGCGCCCATCCTCATCTTAGGCCATCAAAAGGGAAGAAATACGAAACAAAAAATGGAAAGAAACTTTGGGATGGTCCGTCCTGAGGGCTACCGTAAGGCCATGAGACTCATGCAACTAGCACAACGCTCAAAAATGCCCATCCTCACGTTCATTGATACCCCAGGAGCCTACCCTGGGATTGAAGCAGAAGAACGAGGACAGTCCCAAGCCATTGCCGAAAGCATTTGCCTGATGTTTCAACTGGAGGTCCCTGTCGTCTCCGTGGTCATCGGCGAAGGGGGCTCGGGAGGCGCGCTTGCCATTGGAGTCGCCAACCATGTGCTCATGCAGGAGTACAGTACCTACTCCGTCATTTCCCCTGAAAGCTGCGCCTCCATTCTTTGGAGCGACTCAAGCTTAGCTGAAAAAGCAAGTGAAAAACTAAAAATGAGCCCCCAAGAACTTTTAGAACT
>DAISZI010000349.1:0-1644 GCA_036824885.1 Oligoflexia bacterium | reverse complement strand
CAAACTCAAGCCTTGAGTACAGTGGGGGTAGGAGTTGGGCAGGTGAAGATCTTTCATGCTGGGGTTAAGCATGATGCTTTCCTGCCTAATTACTTAAACTTCTTGCTCCCTAGTTTGAAAATTTGGTAACTCAACTGTTTTGATATGCTGAAGAAGATCCTGAAGCTTGAAAAAAATGCTTCTGCTGGGTCTTTGGATAAAGTGCATCCTACTGAGAGGGTTTGAGCGTCGTGAATTCAGGGGAGAAATTGGATTTTTCTAACCTACTTGTATTGCTTGTTTTTGTTCTAGGTCAACGAAATCATTCAAATAGACACTACTTTCTCTCTTTTTGATTGATGGTCTATGAGATTCATTTTTTATTTTACGTATTTAGTTTTAAATTTTTTCGAGTGAGATTTTTTTGTTTTTAACTTGAGTAAAGTTTTATAGTGTGAGATTTGTAAAAAGATAATTTTTATCTGATTGATTTCGGAGATTTCGTCTATGGTTCGAATCTTTGTTTTTTGCAACTTTCGTGTCTTTGATACCTAGTTGAGAAAACCATGAACATTAGAAAAATTAGTGAAAGATATACTTGTGGAAGAGTACAAAAAGAAAAAGACTGAAAAACAAAGCCAGGTTCAAAAAGATCAGCTGAATAAAAGTGAGGATTTATCAGGAGGTGGTTCAGGGGGAAAACAAGAACCTGATGATCCTAGAAATGCAGGGAAGATTAAAACTTTGGTTAATGCGAGGGATGTAAGGTGTCGTCTAGCAGGTCAGGATGAAGTTCTCAGCTCATTAATAGTTCGACTTTCTTGGGTTTTCGAGTGTCTTGAAAAAGAGAAATCAGGTAGTTTTTTTCGGGAGCATAATCCAAATTCGGTTAAAGCCGTAGATCCTGTTTTGTTTGAGAAGGTCAGACAGAATTTAGTTTATCTGAATGGGGTTTTAGAAGATCTTAAGGGTACACGTGAATTTTTAAGGCAGCAAAAAATTACCAATGATGAGGAGGTTTCTTATCCTTCCGAGGAGCCAGCAAATTCTCAGCTTAGCACTACAAAAGAGGCTCAAAATTTTAAAAATGCAGTACAACTGACGTTCTGGCCTCCAAAAAGCAAGATTCATAGTCTTAGTGAATCAATAGATCGAGTTAGTGCGGTTTATAAGTCTCTTTCTTATGCGGTAGGTGAGTATGATAAAAGTAGCGTGAATAGTGACGATCGTTCGTTTGCTGTATTGTTGTCTAATTTACGTGTTATAGTTGGGGGATCTTTAACTGAACTTGCATCGGTTATAGACTTTCTTCAGGATAAGCTTGAGACGGGAGAATCACTTTACGATCCAAGTGATGAATTTATCAAAGAGCTGAAGAAGCTGGGTAGAATTTCTCAGGTGGGTTAGGTGTGACTAATAATTTTCTTGGTTGCCTTGCTGAATTGTTGGGTCCCTTCAACCACGAACTGCATTATTGAGATATAAACTAAAACACTAGTTATACTCAGTCAAAAAAATAGGATAGTCTCATGATTAAAATTGAAGGAGTTTATCATGCCAACAGGTTACAATCACTTAAATTTATAAAAAAGGTCACAAATTTACCAGGAGTTACGCATATGACTTGGGAGGCAGATCAGCAAACAAAACCTTCATTAGGTAGCT
>DAISZI010000348.1:0-1650 GCA_036824885.1 Oligoflexia bacterium | reverse complement strand
ATGTGGTTTCAGCGTTGGATCTGAGAATAGCTTCATAAGCTCTAAAAGCATACTTGCTTTTTAACCCAAGTCGTCTTTGTATTTCAGATTCAGAAACTTTAGATTCAAACCAAGAAACAGCAACTGAATGTCTCAAAGTTCGAGGAGTTAAAAAATCAAATCCAAATCGAGCAGCATACATTTTAAGTACTATTTCAACACCCCTAGGAGTCATAGGGGACCCTAAGGAACCAAATTTATTGAATCCAGAAAACATCCAAGGACATTCTTGAGCTTCTTTTTTTAAAGCTTCCGATGCTCGATAAAGTTCAAAAGAAACCTTGATAGGTCGAAAAGGTTCAGATTCTTGCTTCGTATGGAAAAAAATCTTAGCTTCTTGCTGAGCAACATCTACATGCCAATGCTCAAACCTTAATCGCACCACCTCACTGACCAAGCAGCCTGTTTCAAGAAGGACCCCCAGTAGCGTACGATTACGAGTCTCAATAAAAGTGTTTTGAGGCAAATCAAAAATAAGCTTTTTTAAAGATGACAACTGCGTTGTCGAAAGAGTGATAGGAATTCTTTCAATTTTCTGAGGAGCCAAGAGCTTACGAGCAAGTTCTTGAGGTGCTTTTTTTCTCTGAAAAAGGTATCTAAAAAATCGACCTACCGTTAAAATTTTTCTTCTTTGTGTATTATTTCTAAGACCCTGCTCCAAGAGAAAAGACTGGTAATGGTTTAAATCTAAATAGCTTATGTCTTTCATCGTGATTTCTTTTTTAGAAGTATGTCTGACCAGATAATCATGAAAAGCTTGTAGGTCCAATCGGTAGCTCTCAATCGTATGTCGAGACTTCTGTGTCCCTTCTAAGTATCCTAAGAAGCTTTTTAGGGCAGAAAAAAAACTCATCGTCTCCGACAAAGGTTCTAAGAAATGTTCACTCACGCTGACAAGCTAACACATTTAGCTTTCATTTACGATGGATTAAGAGTCTCAGGAGACAAACAAATACAGGACGCCGCCTCCTACTGGGAGCATTCTAAAAATTACGAGTTCGAGAGTTTTTGTGCCCTTGTTCCAAATCTCTGAATTTGCAAAAAAATACGATGCAGTCAGAAATGACCACCTAGGACATGGGCTAGAAGATTTTCGCATGATGCTCGGTCTTTTAGATTCGTATTCACCTGCAACATATTTAACTCATTGAACATTTTACACTTTTATCAAAATCAGGGATAGTCTTTCGCATGGTTTTAGAGCACCTCGCAAAACACTTGGTTCAAGTGACTTGATTTTTATCGTCACGTCAGGGATGTTTATTCTTGAAGCTTCTACTAAAAATGACTACCCTGGATCTCATGATCGCGAAGTTTATTGTAAATATAATGATCAAACGGATAAAAATCCGGGTACAAGCATCTGGTCTCAGATCGATTTAAATGACTATTGAGAGAACTTCAAAGTACCCTGAAATTTATTTTCGTAAACTTTTTTTATTCCAATGATCACCAAGCTGCCTACTCTATCTCTTTCTTCAGTTACCAGGGGTTACGCATATGACTTGGGAGGCAGATCAGCAAACAAAACCTCCGTTAGGTAGGCTATTATCCAAGGCAGCCATCTTTTGCTTTCTTTTGATACTTTTCTTCGTGGGTTCTTTTTTCAAA
>DAISZI010000347.1:0-1657 GCA_036824885.1 Oligoflexia bacterium | reverse complement strand
ACAGGTTTTTTTTTGATTTCAGATGATAAAGCAATAGCGTACCACTGATTTGGAAGCTGCATGGATTCGGTGACCTTCCTTCCTGAATAAATGCATCCAGTGTATTTTCGCATTCTTTTGGATTTTTTCCAAAAAATTTTATAATACACGATACCTGACTTTATTTGTTTGGTGAATCTGAGAGAAAAATCGATGCTGATGAGTATTCCTTCAAAAGTAAGTATTTTAGGCGAATATGCCATTATGGATGGATTGCCTGCGCTCGTTGCTGCTATTGCACCTCGATTGACGTTTGTATCTCCTTCTTTTTCTTCTTACTCCTTGCATCCTCAAAGTCCGGCAGGGCTTTTATTGTCTTATGCGAAATCTCAGGGCATTCCTACTTTGGGTTTTTCTCGAAAAGATACGTATTTGCAGGGTGGAGGTTTTGGCTCTTCGACTGCTGAGTTCATTGCTCTTTATAGCCTTTTAGCTGATTCTTTAAATTGGGCATTGGATTGTCGAGGGGCTTGGGAATGCTACCGGTACTTAACCCAAAACGCGCTTGTGCCACCAAGTGGTGCTGATCTCATCGCTCAGTACCAGGGGGGGGTTTCCTTCGTAACGCTGGGTGATTCTTTTCAATGGGAAGATTGGGGTGATTTCTTGTATCAGGCACCTTTTTTAGTGTTTTCTGCGACGTCTCAACCCGGACGTAAAGTGCTCACCCATGATCATTTGAAAGAACTGGGTTCTTTTTGGTACCAGGAAAAAAAAGAGCATTTATTCCATTTTTTAGAAGCACCTCTTTTAGACGGAATGCAAGCCTTGCGTGAAAAAAGATGGGTTCGTTTAGGGCAGTGCTTAGATCAATACGCTGAGGTACTTCATGCGCATCATTTAGAGTCCTCATCAGCATACGAGGATCGCAAAGTTTTACGCGCCTTGCCAGGGGTTTTAGGGGTCAAGGGAGTAGGGGCTTTATTGGCGGATGCGGTTTTGGTGCTTTTGGATCCTTCTGAACAAGCAAAGGCTGAGGTTTTACGCGTTGCCCAGTGCCGTGGATTAGAGCTTCTTTTAGACGGTTTTGAACGAGAATGGGGTATGACTCCCTGGATAAACGAGGTAGGACATGTTAGTATTTGATGTGATTGTTATTGGAGGTGGCCATGCTGGAAGCGAGGCAGCACATGCTGCGGCGCGTATGGGGTGTGAGACTGCCTTAGTAACCTTAGACTTAAAACGTATCGGAGTGATGTCTTGCAACCCTGCCATCGGAGGTCTTGCCAAGGGTCAGTTAGTCAAAGAAATTGATGCAATGGGTGGTCTTATGGGAAGAATCACCGATTTAAGTGCTGTTCAGTACCGACGCTTGAATGCCAGTAAAGGGCCGGCTGTGAGGTCATCTCGTGCTCAATGCGATCGTTATCGCTATGCACAAGCCATGTCTTCCTATCTGGCTAACATGCCTCAATTGCGCTTGATAGGCTCTGAGGTGGTCGAGCTTTTATGCAATCGTGGTAGGGTCTTGGGTGTTCGCTTGGCAGATGGCAGTGAGCTTCAAGCTCAAGCGGTAGTTGTGACTACAGGGACTTTTCTACGAGGCAAGATGTACACTGGCTTGAGTGCTCAAGCGGGAGGTCGGTTAGGGGATCTTGATTCGAAGCATCTGAGTCAG
>DAISZI010000089.1:0-6906 GCA_036824885.1 Oligoflexia bacterium | reverse complement strand
TCAGCTAGACGACCTAGTAGCTAGATCCGACCAAGGCTCTTTACTTTTATTTTTGGCCGGCAGCTCGAAAGATTCCCGTAGATTTTCCAGGTTATGGCTATGCGCGTCAAGCAAAGTCAGAGCGCAATCATTGGAAAAATTTGATTGAGGCTTATTTAGAAGTGGAAACTCATTGGGAGCGAGCAGTGCTCGTGCTTGATGCGAGGCATGGTCCGACGCAAAGCGATCTTCAGGCGATGGAGTTCTTGAGTTTGCAATCTAATCCAGTTACTCTAGTTTTTTCTAAGGTGGATACTTTGAAATCTCAGTCTCAAAAAGTCGCCCGATTGAAGGAAGTGAGTTGCTTGTTAGCACAGTGGGAGTTGAGTCCGGATAGGGTGTTTTGGGTGTCCGCACATACCTCTGTGGGTTTGCAGGCATTGTCTCGGGAGTTAACGAAGCAGGGTGGGGAGGCTTTATGCCGCAATCAGTGATTTACGTTTCTAGCATTGAGCTTTTTTTGATGTTATTGACGACCTGGATCCTTCAGCGACCTCGGTATAAAAAGCTGAAAAAGGGCATTCGCTTTAAGTCGATGCGATTGAGATTCACACAATGGCTGGGTTTTTTCTTCTTGGGAATTCTTTTTTTATGGTCTGTGATTTTAGGGATCACGTTGTCTGTGCACGGATTTGCTTTTTAGATGCGTGTTGCCTTAGTCGCTCCTGCATCTTGTGTCCCCCAGGTAGAACTTCAGTTAGGAGTACGAACTCTTGAAGATTTAGGGTTTCAAGTGGACATACATCCTCAGTGCGAAAAAAGTCATCTTTTTTTTGCTGGAACTGATCGCGAGCGTGCTTTAGCTTTTTTTGAAGCTGCTTTCAGTGAGCATGCGGTCGTTTGGTCTGCTCGTGGTGGGTATGGTTGTTTTCGAATCCTTCCTTTGCTACAGAAGTGGACGAAGCGTTTTGGAATTCCTCCCAAAAAACTGTTGGTAGGTTATTCTGATGCTACCGTTCTCATGGAGTACGTGCGTTCTCATTGGAACTGGTCTATTTTACATGCTCCTATGCCAAGTATGAGAACTTTCAGTCTTTTACCTTCATCGGAGCTTGAGAGTCTCAAAGGGTGGATTCAGAAAAAACCCATTCAGAGGAAGGAGCGCTTAGAGTTTTGGACGCCTCCTGCTCGAATAAAAGTGACGGCGCCTTTGGTGGGAGGAAATTTGACCGTTTGGAATAGTCTCGTGGGCACTGCTTTTTTGGGAGATTCAAAAGGTTCTTTTCTTTTTTTAGAAGATGTGGATGAGGCTTTGTATCGTATCGATAGGATGCTCAAGCAGCTTGAGTTCTCGGGTGCTTTTCATGGGGTATTGGGTATCGTGCTTGGTAACTTTAGCAATTGTAAAGATGCTTGTCCTTGGGTTTTGAAAAAATCTACAGTGCTTCACAGCGTTTTACGTGCTCCTAAGCCTCAAGAATTAAAGCCTTTAAGGACTTTGCTTGAGACACAAGTAGGATTGCGAATGATTTTTTCGGAGATTGGAAAAAAACTTCGGATACCTATTGCTTTTGGTTTACCTGTCGGTCATGGTCCAGAAATGGCTGCTTTACCTTTAGGGGCTAAGTACTGCTTGACCCCTGAAGGCAATTTTGATTTGGTGAGTTGGGATTGGCTTGAGTATTCTTGACATCTTCATTGAGGTAGAGTAATTTTCACGCGAAGTAGATTCATCTGATTTTTTGATGCTTCAGTGGCTCTGTGGCGGAATTGGTAGACGCGCACGACTCAAAATCGTGTATTCTTACGGGTGTGAGAGTTCGATTCTCTCCGGAGCCACCATATTGTTTATCCCTTTGAGGATGGAAGTGCTGAGTTCTTTTTTCAGGCAGATTCATTAGATCTCTTTCGCATTGCACTTAAAATAATAAGTTAACTGCTGACTTTTTTGTGATTTCAATTTTTTCTTTAGATAATTGGATCGACAAATTATTGATTTGATCAGTAGTTTTTTTAAAATTTTTGTATTTCAATGTTTCATTTTTAAGTATTTCAACGAAGTCAGTTCTGTTGTGCATTTTGTAATTGTAGCTGATTTGCGAGTATTTTTTGGTTTTCTGTCATGGGGAGTATTAAAAGATTGAAAATCTTGAGCAGAGGAAGGGTTTGACTCTCATTGGATCTGCGGGGACGGATTTTCTCAGTATTTCTGTAGAGGGGGTGGCCGCTATTTCATCTAAAACAGGTCTTTATTGATGGATGGTGCTTTTAGGTGGTGGTTTCAGTATGGTTCTAAGGAAACTACGTCATGGCTTCTGCCAGTTTCGCTCTTGAGCTCTAGTTAGTATAGATCGAGCATCGGTGGTGCCGCTGACATAGTCCTCCTCGCTTTTGATCATGCTTCGGAGTATGAGAGCTATCGTACTTTCTGTATTTTTAACGTGATGCGTTAATTAATCAGTGCTCAAGGTTAGTTTTGATATTTCTGCATTTATCTTCCAGCAGCGTCTAAAATTATGGTTCTGGCTCATTTTCTAAAGCAGAGGGGGTAATTTTTTTATAAAGAAAGTAAATCGCGTTTTCGCGCATTTGCTCTCTGGCATACGTTTCTGGGATCTTAGATATTCCGGAGTCGTTGTGCTCAAACCACTGAGTCGTTGGACCATTGCCTTTTTTGAGGAAGGCGATCCAATGTCCACCGTTGCCATTTCCGTAATAAATACCAGCTCCTTCGATAGTGTAATCTGCTATAAGAGGCCATTCTTTTGGTTGATTTTGTTGATCTGGGCTTTGATCTGGGTAAAAGCTAAGTTTAATATTATCAGGCAGAATTTTTATGCTGACATTGATTGATTTTTTATTTAAATCTGTTGTTTCGATTTTTTTTGTATTACTGGCATCAATAATGATCGTGTTAGGTGTCTCTTTTTTTTTGGAGTCGATTAAAAGTAATGGCATATGTCTTTGTTTTGGATCAGATTCTATCTCTTTGTTAAAGTAGACGTTCTTAGCTTCTTCTGGTTTATATGGATCTTCTAAATAATGATTTAGTATTTCGTTCATAGAAATTTGAATCGAATTATTTTTGATATTATCGATATCAGGAATAATTAATGCTGTCAACAATAAACTAGGAGCGTATTGAGTCTCTTGTTTTTTCCTCTCTAGAGGGATATATGATTCGTTATAATACTTTATTGATTCATCACTTGAGAAAGTTGAATTTTCATCTTGATTAAAATCATAGTTTAGATTTCTTAGACGTTCTATGATAATAGCTGGACTTTGTTGTCCCGTGTGCTCTCCTTGAGAAGTTGATGCCATAATATCAAGATAAGTTAAAATTACACTTGCTAATAATGATCGTTCTTCAAGGCTATAAACAGGATCTCGATTCTCATGAAGAGCCTTCTCGTTTTCATCTAGCTGCGTGAGAAGGGCATTGTAGCTGCCCACAAACAAATCATCAAAGGCAGACCATTTTGCATCAAAGAGGTTTGAATCTGGAAGGGTCTCATTAATTGATTTCAGCATGAGTGCATCCACCCGTTGCTTTTTTATATTAGAAAAATTAAGTGTTCTGCCGGTTTGGTTATCGATAAAAAGAGATCCCACTGAAGGTATGAAATCCGGTACTTCTTCTGCGGGTTGATTTGCTTCTCTTAGATTTTTAACTCCTTTTTTTATAATCTCTTTGATTTTTTTGTAGGAATTCTTGTTCTTTTTTGCTCTGTCTAGTATTTCTCTTACTTTATCTTCTTCCAGTTTTTCAAACCTTCTTGCTTGCCAAAGCAGTTTCAAAGCTGTGTTCATATAACAGCTTACCCCAAAGTTACGAATTCCAGTTGCCTGACTCCATCGCTCATCTTTTGGAAAAACCTCTCTCCCTGACAATTTTCTGAAGTCCTGCTGTTGATGGTTACTGGTGCCGTTTTGAGGAGCGTTAGAAGAGCATGCTTGAAAAATAAAAAATGTCAAAGCAATAAGAAAGAGTTTCCTCACGAAATCACAGCCTCCATGTCACCAATTATATTAATTTATTCAATAATAGTCAATCAAATAAGGTGGGTTTGCCTTCTTTTCAGGTGTTGTTTGAGTGCTAGAAATATCAATTTTTGAGGTCAGTAGAATAATTATGAGCCAGAAGGGTTTTGGTCGATGTCTATTTTTCTTACACGTAGAGATCCTGGGAAGCTCGGGTCTTAGGCCAGAGCTTGAGGGGGATAGATTTTACACAGCTATCGGAGCAGGAATATGCGGATGAGGGTCGTATCCCAGTAACTCAAAATCCTCAAATTTGTAATCAAAGATAGAATCAGGGTTACGTTTGATCCGTAATTTTGGAAGTGGCTTAGGCTCACGGCTGAGTTGAAGTTTTGCTTGCTCGAGGTGGTTCTTGTAAAGATGAAGGTCTCCCATCGAGAGAATGACTTCACCTACATCAAATCCACACTGGTGAGCCACCATATGTGTGAGAAAGGCGACACTTGCTGTATTATAGCTGTTGCCAAGAAAGAGGTCATTGGACCTGATGTAGAGCAAGCAGGAAAGCTTATTGTTGGCGACATAGAATTGGTAGAGCAAATGGCAAGGGGGCAGTGCCATCTTTCCTTCAGAAGCATTTTCCCAGGGTTTCTTGGTTTCGTCGGGAAGGTAAGCGACGTTCCAGGCATGAAATAAATGCCTGCGACTATCGGGTCTTTTCTTTAAGCCTTCGATGAGGGTTGCAATTTGATCGATATGCCCACCTTTTCCATCTGGCCAAAATCGCCATTGGCAACCATAGACAGGACCGAGTTCACCCTCAGAAGTGGCCCATTCATCCCAGATGCTTACCTTGTTTTCTTTCAAATACCGGATATTCGTCTCGCCTTTCAAAAACCAGAGAAGCTCGTGAAGAATCGATCGAATATGTACCTTTTTAGTTGTAACAAGAGGGAATCCCTCGTTCAGGTCGTAGCGAACCTGCCTTCCAAAAACGGAAAGTGTCCCCGTTCCGGTTCGATCGCTTTTTTCAACTCCGTTTTTTAACACATCTTCAAGTAGCTGATGATACTGCCTCATGTTTTCCTTTCTGCTTGCACAATAACACAGGTTTGCTGAGCTCTGCAATGAAGTGGCTCTTCTAGGTAATTGCTTGAAAACTTCTTTGGTTTCGATGCTTTTTACGTTACCTTTTTCTCCTGAGAGCTAGGAAAGCTCAAAGTGATGAAATAGAATTTTTTTCATGAAAAGAATTGATCTTTTATGTCGGTGGGTTACCTGGTTTGCTAGATTTTTGAGGATCTCTTTGAGAGTAATGCTTCCACGTAGTTTTTCTCATGAGGATGTTTTTTGATGCATTAAAATACAGAAAAGAGCAAATCTGCATTTGCAGTAAACTTGGTTTTCTTGAAGTTCAAGATTTTTTTAAAAGACCTGAAGTTTATCAATTTTTTAAATTGTTTGTCGTTTCATGAGGCTCGAGGGAGCGATTGTTTTTGGGGATTACTTGCTCCTGCAAAGGCTCTATGCGAGCATGGCTTCTGTGATTGAGAAGAGGTTTCGCATAGTTGCGGTTCTGATTTTTGTTCAGATTTGTTTTGGACTGGGTTACGTGACGTCTAAAGTTGCTTTAAGTGTCTTTCCTGCCTTGCTTTTTGCAAGTTTAGTCGATCTTGTTTCCGGTGCGTTGCTATGGACGGTCGTTTCGGTGAGACGGGGTGTTTTTTTCGTTCCTAAGCGGCACGATTGGGTTCCTCTTTTTCTATGTTCTTTTTTTGGTATTTTTGTGGGGCATGCAAGTTACTTCAAGGGTCTTTCTTGGACAACCGCTTTAAATGCCTCTCTGATTAGGACTTTGGTTCCTTTGGTGACTCTTTTGATTGCTGTGATGCAAGGTAAAGAGCGTTTGCACTGCAAGAGATTATTGGCATTTTTTTTGGCTTTTTTTGGAGTGTTTATGCTCCAACGTGATGTTTCTTTTTCTGGACAAACTTTTTTAGGGGACCTTTTGATTTTTTTGAGTTGTATAGGTACTTCTCTTTATTTGATTTTTAGTAAATCTTTTGTTCAGGAGAGAGATTCGGTCGGATTGATGACGTGGATTTTTCTCTTGGGAGGGGCTCAGCTTGCTATTTTCTCTTGGATTCAGGGAGTGGATGGGGGTTTAGATTGGGACTTATTTTGGACATCTCGTATTTTCGGAAGTTTTTGTTTTGCTATTTTAGGCGTTAATTTTTGTGGATATCTTTTGAATTTTTGGATCTTAGGGTATTTTACTTCTTCCACAGTTGCATTATTCAAGTACTTACAGCCCTTGATCGCAGGGAGTCTTGCTTTTTTCTTGCTAGAAGAATCTGTGACTTTACAAAGTTTTTTTTCTTGGACTTGTATTTTATTAGGTATGTTGGGAGCGAGTTCAGCCTCAAAAAAACATCAAAAAGAAAGTTTCTTAGGTGATTTTGAAGGGCAAACGAGAAGGCAAGTGGAAGATAGTGGCTCCTATGACGATGGCGTACAAAGACCCTAGAAGGACATCTAAAACGTAGTGGTGGTTTAAATAAACCGCTGAGAAACACATCGAGATGTAAAAAAAGATCGAAAAAAGACGTGCTTTTTTGTACTGAAAAGCGAAGTAAATGGCAAGCAGTGGGTAAGCAACGTGCAATGAGGGTATCGCTCCAAACACATCTGCAGAGCGTCCGTACATTTCTGAAAAAAAACTGGTTCCTAAAATTTGATCAAATCGTGCGCACCCAGCAGGATTGGAAGATACATCAAGTTTTGCGGGGCCCAAACCGTAGAGGGCTACGTACCAGGGTGGAGCTGCAGGGTACCAGTAGTATGTAGTGTACCCAATAACATTTAGCCAAAAAAAAGCCCAAGAGATACGTGATGATCGATGTACCCAATAGACAAAATAAGCGGCAATGAGGATGAAGATCA
>DAISZI010000088.1:0-6946 GCA_036824885.1 Oligoflexia bacterium | reverse complement strand
AGTAAACCAAAAAAACTTACAATTTAGGCGGTGCGGGCAGCGCGTGGTCATTATAATGCAAGATATTATGAATTAATGATTCGGATGCAGTATTATATGTCCCAGTTTAGATCTGCCGATCTCAAAATAGTCGGTTTGATGGAGATGTTTCTTAATACTGAACGTGTAAGAGAAATCTTAGCAAACGATTCGATCGATGCTCAAGCTAGGGGTTTGTATGTTGTTTTTGTTTCATTTTTTGTTAATAATCAAGACTATCAGTCATCGTTAGAATTGTATGTTCCGAATTATACAGATTTTCGTATGCAGTATATTTTGCATTCTGATAAAACTGAATTAATAGAAAAAATAAAATCTGAGGGTATTTCTCAATCAAAAATTTTCAAAGAGTTTATTGATCAAGACAATAACAGGATGGAAGACGTTTTCTTCACTTATTTCTTTATTCCAAAAGATGCCTTAGAGAGGATTTTTCCCTGTGGAACTGAAGACTGTCCTTCAGCAGATGATTTTATTTTAGGAAATTTCAATAGATCACAGAAGGATTTTCTAAGAAAAGAGTTTTATTGGGAATATTATGTAGACTACGATATATGGTCAAAGAGTGGTCAAACGATTACTTGTACTTCGCAATTCAGGCATCTTTGTCCCTATATATTAGAATTATTAAAAAAAGACTCTGTTACAGCGAGCATGGTGAGCAATGGTTGTCCGAATTTAGAGAGTGAAGAAGGAATTTATCTTGTTAGTGCCCATTTTAAACCATTAGATATAAAACCGTTTTATCCGAAGCGAAGGAAGATCAAGCATCCTCCCAAGAGTTGGAAACCTAACCATGAACGCTTGACGAAAAGACTTGTTCTCTGGATAGACTCCGCGGGTATATTGTTTCGGGCAGATCAAGATGCATTATCTAGGGAAACCATGCGGGCTGCTGAAGAGGAATTGGGTGTAGACCTAAGTTTTCCCTCGTCAGTTGACTATCAGAGAGAAGAAGAAAAGTGAATTCATTGATGAGTTATCGAAAGATGCAGCGTTAAAACTTACTGTTGAACATACTGAAAGTCTGTGAGAAATCTGATTGCTGTTTCAAGGGTGTTCTAAACTGATCGCAAGATTTTTATGAGGCGAGAATTTCAAATACGGTTTTGGATTGACGCAAGGGCGAGTTCCTGCCGTCTATTTGACTCAGTCGCATTCCATATGAAGAATCTTTCATGGTCTTAGGCTTTGGCACTCATGAGTTTGGCTGCATGCTTTTCAATGTCTTCTGGAGCCATTCAGATAAAAAACAGTTTCATATTTTCACGCAAGTAATTTTTGCAGAACTTTTCAAGTTATTGAAAAAAATGCTCAACGTGTATGCCTTTTCTCGAATCAAGACTTGGGATTTTGGAGAGTTGAAAGAATTTTAGCAAAATCTTCTTTACTTGTTTCTTCTTGAAGGAAAAAATTAAATTTTTTCGTTGCACTCTTGGAGTGGCTTGAGTTGCTAAAGCTTTTTTTTTTGGCTTGTTGCAACTTTGTGAGCAGGTACTTCAGTATTTTTTCTCATCTCTGATGAGTTGACTTCATCCATTGGTGGAGCTAAAGTCCTAGCTTTCGTTGCTAGGTCTGAACTCAAAGAGGTTTTTGGAGTAAATTTTAATGGATATAGTTTATTAATTAATGAGTTTTTTATCTGCTAAATAGATTTAACTCTATTGTATGGTTCAACATTCTTGAGGCTTTGCTGAATTTTTTGTAGGAGGATTTGAGATGCTAAGAAAGGGTAGGGGTGCTTTTGAGCTCAGGGATTGCAGGTTTGAGATTCATGCGAATGCTTATGCTGAGGGCTCTGTTTTGGTGGAGGCAGGAAATACGCATGTTCTTTGTACGGCAAGTGTGGAATCTTCTGTTCCTGCTTGGCTTTCTGGAAAAGGTAAGGGCTGGATTTCGGCGCAGTATGCGATGTTACCTCGAGCGACTCAAACACGTAATGCTCGTGAAAGAGAAAAAATTTCTGGAAGAACCCAAGAAATTCAACGTCTTATTGGGCGATCTTTACGTGCGATGGTGGATTTAAAGCTTTTGGGGGAGCGCTCGATCATTATCGATTGCGATGTTTTGCAAGCGGATGGAGGAACGCGTACTTGGTCTGTTTCGGGAGGATGTATCGCTTTAATCATTGCTTTAAGAGGGTTGATTCAATCTGAAAAAATTGTTCCTGAGGCTATCAAGAGCATGGTTGCAGGGGTGAGTGTTGGCGTTTTTGATAAATCTATTTTAGTAGATTTAGATTATTCAGAAGATGTTTCTTGTGATGTGGATGCTAATTTCGTTTTTACTGAGGATCAAAAGATCATTGAAATTCAAGGAACAGCAGAGAAGGCTTCATTTTCTTCTCAGCAATTTCATGAGATGCTTGAGCGGTCTTTAGAGAGTGCTGAAAAGATTCATCAATTACAGAGGAAGGTCTTGGGTTTTATATAGAGGAGCCCGATGGCTCCTCTATATATTTATCATCAAGCAGCTTTTTTGCGTTTTTGATGAGATAAGTACTGCTCTAATTTTTTTTCATAGTCTGAAACATATTCTCCATTTTTTTTAATCAGTCCAAACTTAAAATGATCGTAGTGCTCTTCACAAAAATCAAGTTGTGTTGCTTTTTTATTGCATTCAAGGTGGTGGCATTGATCCGGTAATGGCTCGTGTTTTTTGATTATTTCTACAGGGGCTAATTCTTGTTTTCTTGGGCTTAAATTTTTAATGGACATTTTTTTTCCCTTCTACCGATCTTGTCGGCTTTTTGGATGAATACTTGAGTGAAGATGGTCCATAGGCAGAATTTCCACACTTGGAGTGTCACAAGCGGATCAAAAACAGTATGCTTCGCGTCAAGGCTTGTCTCTTCTGCCAAGGGTTTGTGTGTTCTTGAGGTGATTAAGGTCAAACTTGATCGGAAGTGTGCTAGAACGTTCAAGGAAAAAAATTCCCAGAAGCGGTAATGCTGATTCAAAAGGGATCTACTATTGATGGGTTTTTTGTAGCCGAAGTTGACTTCAGTGTTTGTGTCTTTCGGCTGAGGCTTGTACTGTTTGACACTTAAGGTGTGAGGATCTCAAGGCACTTAAATTTAGTTAAAATGATTTAATGCTCTCTTAATTGTGGTTTCAGGGTTTGACTTCTCACTTGTTTGCATAAGGGAGAAAATTCGCGCAGAACGAGAGAGTGCCTGGCAAAAGGACTCAGATGGTTTTTTAGGGTTGGCAGAAATAAAAGTTGTTTTAGAGAAAGAACTCCGATGAAAGACTGGATGGATCCAAGTTTGCATGAGCTTCTCAAAAATGACGACGTAAGCGAAGGCTTAATCAAAAGCATTCAAGAAGGTTATTTTGTGCACTAAACTCAGGTCATGGATGAAGCAGGTAAAGAGTTGTAGCATGATGGTTACTGGCATGGGTGTGGGGAGTCGGAATTTGCACCTGTTTCTTTTGGGTTAAGCGCTTGGAGTTGTCACTATGGTAAACATGGTTTTAGAGCGTTGTTTGTCCACGAATGATCTTTTAAAATCCTTTGCTCATCAGGGCTACCCGCATGGAACGTGGATTTCTACGCATGTTCAGGAACAAGGACGAGGTAGGCTTGGTAGATCTTGGGAGTCTGTGAAGGGGAATCTGTACTTATCGATTTTATTTCGCAATGTACCACCTCATGCTATGACTTGGGTTCCTTTAGGGATTGCTTTTTTTTTAGTGAAGAAGCTTCGTGAGCTTTTTGATTTAGCTATTTGTATTAAATGGCCCAATGATCTTTGGGTTCAAGGAGCTAAATTAGGGGGCATTTTATGTGAGAGTGTTTTCTCCTCGAAGGATCCCGCGATCATTGTAGGCATTGGATTAAATTGTTTAGCTAGTCCTCGTTTTTCAGATCGAACTATCACTAGTCTTACAGATGAGCTTGGGTATTCAGTCGTTGCAGATGATTTGAGGATGATTCTTTTGGAAAGCATTTTGCGTGATGGGGACGATTGGGAAAAAGCTAAGATAAAAAGTGGTTATGAAAAATATGCTCTTTTTAAACGGGGATCTGAGCTGGTTTGGGGCGACCCGCAAAGAAGAGGTGTGGTGGTAGGTTTAGGGCAGTGGGGTGAGCTTCTTGTTTTTGAGACCTCTCTTCAAAAGGAGGTTCGGCTGTTAGCTGAGGAGCCTTTGGTGCCTGGAATTCAATTAGTCGTCTAGGAGTTTAAGAATTTCTTCTTTGATGATTTTTTCTGCAAGTTCTGGGAGAAATTTTTGACTCCAGCTTTCCAATTGGCGTGCGACGATACTTTCTAGATCCGCGGTTATTGCAGGGGTTTCTAGAGGTTTCACCTCGGGGGGGAAGTCTGCAGGGGGATCTTGTTGGAAGCTGAGTTCTTGGATGCTCCATTCTGTGTTTTCTGCGGTAGGGTTCAGGGTAGATTCTGTGAGTATTTTGAGTAAGGTGTCTTCTGATGGCATAGGGGGAGGTTGTTCTGGTGGGAGGGGAGGTAATTCTGGGACTGGAGGAGGTATTTCTTGTTGAAGCGCTTCTGTTAGGATCTTTCGAAGATGGGCTGGATCAAAGGGCTTCGTGAGGTGTCCATGGAAGCCTAGGTTTTCCACTTGATTTTCATCGACTTGTTCGAAGGCGCTTGACATGAGGATGAAGCGCACCTGTGCGAATCTAGGGTCTTCATTGACGATTCGTTTGACTTCAAAAGCGGATTGTTCTGGTAAAGAGACATCAATGAGAACTAAGTCAGGTAAAAAAAGAGCAATCTCTTCGATGGCTTCAGAACATTGAGAAACCGCCTGGATCTCGTAACCTTCATTGGAGAGAGACAAGCGAATTACTTTTTGAATGGTCAGACTATCATCTGCTACAAGAAGTTTCTTCCCGGGCATCTTGAGAATATTGTCATTTTCTTTCTTCGATTGCACTTTCTTTCTTTCTTTCTTTAAAAAGGGTATAACAGAAAAGAGCTGAGAGGCCGGCTGAGTCGTTATTTGGACCCGACAATCGATGCCCAGGGAGCTGTCTCTGGCAGTGGTGAGCATGCCTGGTGTCCAGGAAGCCTGAAACTGTCAAATGGCGCCCACTTTAAGTGTTTTGGGTTTCAATTCGATCTGCCGGCTTTGAAGCTCTTGGGGGGAGCCTGAAGCAGGAAAATGTATGCAGGGTTTTTAGGGGTGGATGATGGAAAGATTGCAGGGGGAATCGGGTTGGTTGCATGCGTTGGCAAAGTCTGAGTTGCATGCCGATGCTGAAAAACTTTTGCAATGGGGGTCAAGCTTTGATCCTCAGCAGCTTGTTGAGGAAAGTACTGTCGTTTTTTTAGCAGAGCTTCGTAATTTTTTTCAGGAGTACGCGCGAGCTTTCAATCTTCATTCAGAAAATGGCGCACGATTTCAAGAAGTGAAAGTGTATGCTATTGCGCAAACCGCTTCTGATTTTATGCTTTTTCGCAATCAGATTAAATTAGTCTTTTCAAATCCTGCTCATGGTGTAATTCAAATAGCGTACGCTCAGCATATACGTCATCGTTTAACCGTCAATGGACAAGAATCTGTACCGGAGCTAAAATCAGGTCAACCTCAAGAATTGACAGCTCAGCTAGGTCCTTTTCGTGATGTGTTTTGGTCTTTTCAGGGAGAAAAAGTGAGTGCGGAGCAAGTGGCCAAATTTTATTTTGTCGAATTTGTTCAAATTACCAGGGAGCATAAGAAATCAAAAGTAGGCAATCAATTGCTCCTTGATCAAATCAAAGCGCTCCTCCAAGAGAAAGGGCTTGATCTTTAAACGCTCAAGCTCTTTGGTCTCAAGAGGGACTCTGAGCTTTGTTCACAGGATCGTTCACTTTGAGTCTATCGATTGTTTGAAGTGGTAATGCTTAAGATGAGAAACGAAGCGAAACTTGAAAAGTTGCCACTTGAAAGAAGTGCATCCTAAAAAATAAATTCATTAAATTTAAAATATATTCCTCGGTGAGGGAGCGCCCGATGCATCATTGAGCCATCTTCTTTTTTTGTCAGAGAATTCTAGCATGGAGTTTTTCAAGTGCCTTGCCATCTTTGCTGACATCTAAAAGTTGCCCATGGTTTTTTCATATTCTGGCATCTTTGGATGGTGTTTGCTGTGATAGAGCAGATCATCGACTCAGCGATATGCCTAGTTCATCGCCTGAAAATTCAAAAGATCGTTAAGGGTTTCCTGAGTTAATTTTCATTTGCGTCATTTAAAAGGCCTTCATGTATTGGTCGAAGAAAAGTATCGTTGCGTATTTGTGTTGAATACCCATGTCTGAGCGCTCAGACATGGGTTGGATGAACGGATAGTATCGCATGAGAAAATGGACTCAGTCAGCGTCAACTTGATGCAAAGAAGATACAAACAGATCGAAAAAATAGAAAAAAAATTGAGTGAATCGGTTCTTGAATGAAACTACAGAATCTGTCTCTATGAAATCATCATAGTAAAAATACAAAATATCCAAAATTTGTAGCTATGCCTGACGAAATCTAAGTATCGGTCCTAAAAAGTAGAAAAAATTTCTTGAAACAATGTCTAAGTCGAGTTTCAAGTTTTTTTATAACTTTAATTGTGCGCCCGGTATGCGCAACAACTAGCTGGTGGAATGCCAGTTCCGGCCCTGAAAGCAGGGAAGACCAAAATCAAGGGTGCCTAAAGAAATCAAGTTGCCTGAGGAAGGAATAACGGTTTGAGGGATCTGAAGAAAGATGAAGTCTGTGCCCAAACGGAAGTGAACCTCTGTAAGGCATGCCTCTGGGATCAAGTAGCGATGATTATGAAGCCCCGAAATCCTTTCCGTAACAGAGTGCAAGTAAGTGGGTAACCAGAGATTGAGTGGTTATCGGTATGTTTTAGGACAGTTGTCGCCTCGACCGCTTGGTCACCCTACATCATTGGGTCTAACAAAATTACG
>DAISZI010000346.1:0-1672 GCA_036824885.1 Oligoflexia bacterium | reverse complement strand
CCTGGCTCTCTCAAGCTCCAAACACGATGCGCAGACTCAAGGATCAACTCCTATTGCAATGCTCGAATGTTCCACGTGGAACATTTTCAAAAGAAGGCTATCTAACCCCTAAAAACCACTTCCTCTGCTCTTCGGCATCCTCATTCGATCCAAGAACTTCCCTGCGCACTCAGATTCGAATAAACAGGAACTCCTTTTCTCTGCTCAACTTATGTATCGGAGCCTCTCCGTCTCCCACTCTGAAATACAACCCATAAGATCAGTAAAACGAATCATTACTATCTCTATTCGAATATTCTTATCTTCCACTGGTCTTCGAATGTTCCACGTGGAACATTTTCAAAAGAAGACTATTTTCCTCATAAAAGACGGTCCTTTACCCTTTTAAGGCCCAATCAATACAATTCTCAGAATGAATCATCACACTCCTCATTCAAATATTCCCATCTTCCGCCGGTCTTCAAATGTTCCACGTGGAACACTTTCAAGGGCAGTCCATCCTTTAAACAGGAACTCTATTTCATGGAGCAACGAAAGATGCGCACTGCAGCCTGACAGAAAAAGACTCAAAGTCCCTGCTTTCTCCATCAAGCAATAGTCACCCCTTTGCACATGCAACAAGAGCTATGATTTTACTAATTTTAATAATAGACGTGTTTTCAACGTATCCTGAGAGGGAATGCTATAATGATGCTCCTGTAATAAACGAAGCTCTGAAGCAAATCTACTTTTTTGAAAAAGTTCCCATTCTTTTTCCCAAGCAGGGCCTTTAAAAAGAATCAGCTCTTTCCATATGCCAGCTCGAATCCAAGGATAAAGCTTGGAAAGTGTACCTACGGCACGAACGGCAATACAATCGACAGGATAGCACTTCAAATACGATTCCGCTCGACCCATATAAACCTGCACAGGAAGATTCAAAAGTTCCACTGCACCTTGCAGATAAATGGCCTTACGAGCTTCTGACTCCGCTAAAACCCAGGTCGCCTCTGTCAAAAAAGAAGGCTCCAGAATCGAAGCGAGAAGCCCTGGAATGCCGGCCCCTGAACCAAGATCGAAGCAAACTCCATGAAGCCATCGGGTATGCATCAACTCTAGAACATCCAAAAAATGACCTGTAAAAAAATCAGAAGGAGTGATCAAGCGAGTGAGGTTCTGTAATTTATTGGCTTCGACCAGATGGTCATAAAAACAAGAAATCTTAGTTTTTACGGCATCCGACATCCAAGAGTAATTTAAAAAGGGATGCATTATTTAACAAAACCCTGAGGATGCATCTTTAAAAAAATCACTAAATTCGCTACCGCTGCGGGAGTCATTCCCACCATACGAGAAACATGCCCAATGGTTTCCGGACGAGTTGCCATCAACCGATCTTTTACTTCATGAGACAAACCAGCGATCTGCTCATAGTTCATCTCCCAAGGAATACGCATTTGCTCACTTTTACGGACAGACTCAAGCGACTGAAGTTCCCGATTAATATAACCTTCGTACTTAATTTGAATCTCCACCTGCTCTTGTACGTCTTCTGCATAAGCCTCGGGAAGACACCATCCCAGAGAAAACAAACCCTGAAAATGCACTTCAGGACGCTTTAAAAAAGTTTCAACACTGATGCGGTCCTTGAGAATACCTTTACCTTGAGAAACAAGCCAAGCATTCACCGGGT
>DAISZI010000087.1:0-7028 GCA_036824885.1 Oligoflexia bacterium | reverse complement strand
TGACTTGTCTGAGATCTCGGAGGTAGATAAAACCCAAAGCGCCCAAAAGCGCAAGTCCGTAAGTCATTAAACATAAGTTCAAGATATAAAAAGGGAAAAGAAGCATCGTCCAGGAAAAAGGCACTTGAGAGATCCAAAGTGCAATGGCAATCACAGGGGTCGCATATAAAAAAGTCACAAAATGCGTGATCGTGGTGATGAGAGGGAAAACCTGCATGGGTATAGGCAGTTTAGAAAGTAAAGCGGTATGTGCTACTACGGACTCGGTGCCCATTAAGATGCTTGTCGAAAAAAAGTTCCAAAGAAGGGATCCGCTGAGGACAAAGGGTAAATAATGAGGTATTGCAATATTGGCAATTTTTTTAAAAAAAAAATAGTAAATGCAACCCATAGAAAAAGGTACCAAGAGGGTCCAAAGCAGGCCTAAAAAAGAGCGGCGGTAGCTGATTTTAAGATTACGGTCTACAAAATTATAAACTAGAAATTTTTTTCTTAAGCAAAAAAAATCAGAAAGAAAATGAGCGAACTTCGTCATCATGCGGCTGATATCCTACGTGCGTTTTGAGCTTAAGTCAATGTTCATGGACCATGGTCTTGTGGGCTCATGGGAGGCTGAGAGATTTTATCTATGGACTTATTTAAGAATAGAGGAGAGGGGTTTCGACTCAAGGATGAGGTAAGGAGGTTTTTGTGAAACGGGCGGGGATGGTTTCACGGGGACTTGCTTCCACTTTGGTCTCAAGAAAGCCAGGTGAGCTGAGGCAAGAGGGGCTGATGGATAAGCCGGATCGTTTCCGCAGGCTTTTGATAAACTGATTAGATATAGTTTATCGGGGTATTGGTCTTTCAGAAATCCTCTAAATTCATTGAGAAACTTTCTTGTTCTTTTCTCTTCAAAAAATACACGCAAAAAAACTTGACTCAATTGATGCTATCTATTAGCATGGGGGCGTTATTTAATATTTGGTAGTCATCCTTAACGCTAGTTTGGTGTGCAGGTAGAAGAATATCATCCAGAAGGATACACAATGTCTGAAAATATGATGAAGGTAAGTCGGAATGCTCCTTGTCCTTGCGGCAGTGGGCGTAAATATAAACGGTGTTGTCTACAGGTGCGAGAAGGAGGGTTGAGATCTGGTTCAACTAAGTTTGATTTAGAATTCTTGAAAACCAGTTCCTATGAGCTCTTTTTAGAGATCTTTTCCTCTTTTTACCAAAAAAATTCAGCGGAACTTCTCCTTCAGCGGTTTGAAAAAACGGATCAGCTGTCCGTGGTAAGATCAGGGAAGCATATTCGCTGGGTGCTTGCTTTGATGACTCCTCGGGGATCGATTTCTGTGGGTGCTCAGTGTACACTTCAGGGTGAGCTTCAGCAAACCTGCACTTGCAGTGATCGTCGGGGGAGTGATCTGTGTGAACATGCTCATCTTTTACTATTGCTGATTTGGATGGGGTTTCATGTTCAGGAGCTTCCTTGGCGATTGACGTGGAGGCATGCGAAAAAAACAGCCTTACTTGCGAAAAGTATTGCAGATCAAGCCCTCCTTTTAGAGAGCCACATTAAGCGTCTGGTGGATGTGGATGCGATCCTTTTGTGTTCGGAGTACTGGAAAACTTGCGATCCCCAAGAGCAGGCTTCTTTTGAAGAGACACTTAATGAAACGATCGAGCCATCCACAGTCTCACTGGTTCGAGAGAGGGATGTGCGTGGGGATTCCTTAGAGTTTCCCTTTCAAAAACGCAGCCTGGATCTGGACGATTTTGATTTTCCCTTTGATTTTGATGAATTTGATTTGAATGGATCTGATCTTGGATCTGAACAAGAAAAGTCTTATTTGGGACACTTGCTTCAGTACCGTTTTGTCAATGGCATGGTCGTTCCTATCGGGGATTTAGTCAAACAAGAAGATTTAATTGCGTTGGATCCTGAATTGGATCCGCAGTACTGGTTTGAGCAAAAAAAGATTGAAAAAAAAGCAGGCTATCGCATTGAGCGCGAACCTGAGTTCTTTCACGAGAGTCGAGATATTCTTTTTAGTATAGTGATGCATGCGCAGAAGCAGGGTATTGCGGTCCTTTTGGTGCAAGGTCAAGATCCAGCTAAGCGCAGAAGTGCCTTGCGATTGCGTCAGTTAACATTCAGTAATAGCTGGAACGACGCTCAATGGAGCGCTTATTTGCCGGGTCAGCTATCGCCTGAAGCTCAACAGGAGCAGTTTTGTGATGGGGGAGTTCTTCTCAAATTAGAAACTCAAGCGAATCGTTTTCTTTTTCCGGGGTTCGTTCTTGCTCCTCGTACTGGATGTCTTACATTTCATGATTACTCTCGTGCTTTATCCTGCCTGAGTCAGTTTTTTTTTCCTTCTTCTTTGGATGAAAACGAAGAAGAGTCATCTTACTTGTTGTGCAGGAAAGATCATGCCATTAGGAAGCTGGTGGAAGAAAAACTGAACCCTGCGTTGCGTCGTATGAAGGTTCCTGCTATTGAAGTGAAATTTCCCGAGCCCAAGGTTTTAGATGCAGAGAAAAAGCCCGTAATCTCTTTCAACAGTAGTTCCTTAGATTTTCGTTTTTCATTGGATTTTGAAGCTACGATCTTAGGAGAAAAAAAGAGCATCCAATCTTGGAATTTACCTGAGCCTATTGAGCCCTTGATCATTGCGCTTCGGGAAGGCATTCCTCTTTCTCAAAATATTTATGAGAGACCGAGTATTCCTTCGTTCAGGAATATGGGGCTTTGCATGCTGGTCGTGCTTGAGCTTACCTCTTATGCTTTAGATCAGACTGGATCGGATGGACAAGTTTTGAACTCCGACGAGGATTTTTGGAATTACCTCGATCTTCGTTTGGGGGGTGTGTTCTATGGTAGCAAGAGTAACGAAGATCCGGCCAATCCTCTTTTTTCAGAGATGCAAGACGAATATACTGCCTTGCATTTGCGTAAATGGTGCTTGCGTACCCTCGCAGCGTTTCGACTTCAAAAAGGTGTGGATATCGTTCTCTATGATCAAGTGGTCCACTGGCAAGAAGCTCCTACCATTGCTTGGAGACTATTGCAGCAGCTTTTGCTTCAGATTGCGATAAAAACGAGAGCTCAATGCTTTAAAAAGATCAGAACGAGTGCCTTTGAAAACTTCATGCGCTTGGGTGTCAGAGAGGATGTGTGCACGACGCTTCTTCCAGAGAATGCAGTTTCTTACAGCATTCAGGAAAAGTCTCTGAAGGGTTTGCGAGATTGGATCTCTATTTTACTTCCCCTTCATGAAAGAGGATATTCTATTTGCATTGACGGCAAGTTGTTGGAGTCTCTGGTTTCGACCGATCTTCAAGCAAAAATTGAATTTAAAAAACCTCAAGATCAGGATTTGGTTGCAGTTCCTTCGAGTGCTCCTTTAGATTGGTTTGAATTGCATCCTCGTCTTTTTTTTCGTGGCATTGAAGTGGATCCTTTGAATCTTGCCAGCTGGCAAGAACATGGGGTTTTGGATCATCAAGGGAAGCTTTATTATATTTCTGAAAAAAATCTTCCTTCGATTAAGCGACTTGAAAATTTCTGGAAACGCTTAAAAATGGGGGGAGGTTCGAGTGCATTTAAAAATAAGCAAAAGTATTATCAGCTTCCTCGAAGTGAGGTTTTAGAATTATTAGCTTTACGATCTTCAGGAGCGACTTTTAATGACAATCCTGAATTTAATGAAATTTGTACTTTTTACGATGGGCTTGGTAAGCCGAGACCTGCTCTTACACTGCCTGATACTCTTCCTATCGCTTTAAAGCCATACCAGCATATAGGAGTGCAATGGCTTTACGATTTATACCGGTTGAGGCTAGGAGCGATTTTAGCGGATGATATGGGATTGGGAAAAACTCCTCAAACCATTGCTTTTTTAGAGCTTCTTAGGACAGAAAGCCTGATGAGTCATGTGCTCATTGTCGTTCCTCCTTCTCTTGTCTTTAATTGGAAATCCGAGTTTGAGCGATTTGCTCCTCAAGTGCCTTTGTACTGCTTTGATTCGAGGAACAAAGAAAAATTACATGAGTACCTCCAAGATTATCCACAAGGTATTGTGATTTGTACCTATGGATTGCTCGTTGAGCATATCGATTTTTTTGAGCAATTAGCTTGGAATATTGTGATCTTTGACGAAGCCCAAAACTTAAAAAATATCGTTTCTCGACGCTCTGAGGCTTCCAGAAAAATTCAAGCAAAATTTAAAATATGCCTCACAGGAACACCCCTTGAAAACCATATGGGAGAGTTTTACTCTCTTTTAGATCTTGTGGTTCCTGGTTGTTTAGGAGACTACGGTAGTTTTCGCGATCGTTATGTCAATCCAGATGTTGTTTTACAAGAAGATATCCAGTTTTTAAGATTGAAAACGCGACCTTTGGTGTTACGAAGAACGAAAGGGGATATTCTTTCAGAGCTTCCAGAAAAAATGGAATCTACGGTGAAGCTTAATTTTGAAAAAAGACAGGAAAAAATTTATCGTGATATTGCTCTTTCGGGAAACCAGAAAATCAAAGATCTCATCGAACAAAAAGGAGCCTCGCGCACTCAGCTGGAAATGCTTGCTGCGCTTTTAAGGCTGAGGCAAGTGTGTTCTGATCCTGCGGGTCTTCCGGGGGTCGGTTATAGTTTAGAGCCTCCTAAAATTTCTGTTTTGAAAGAAGCGCTTGCTGAAATTACTCAAAAAGGTGAAAGCGCTTTAGTTTTTACTCAGTTTTTGGCAACGTTTCATCGTGTGGAAAAAGTCTTGAAAAAAGAGGGTATTTCTGTATTTTCGATGAGCGGGGGTACCTCGACTCGAGAACGAGAAAGAGTGCTTAAGCGGTTTCAAGAAGAAGCTCAGGGAGCTGTTTTACTGATGACTTTAAAAACAGGTGGGGTCGGCTTGAACTTGATAAAAGCAAGCTATGTATTTCATCTGGAGCCCTGGTGGAATCCCGCTGCAGAAAACCAAGCAACCGATCGTGCTCATCGTATGGGGCAGAAGCGTTCCGTTCAGGTATTTCGGTACCTGATGCAAGATTCCGTTGAAGAAAAAATTCAAACGTTAAAAGGAAGGAAGCAGGCGACGTTCGATGCGCTTTTTTCTCAAGAGGAAGCTATTCAGTCCGTTGACAAGCAATCGGGCAGCCTTCTTACTCAGGCGGATTTTGAGTATCTGATTCGGGGATAGGGGTTTTATGCATTTTCTAATTATTCAGCTTGGTTGATTGCGTATGGATCCAACTCAAAAAGTCTTGGGTGTGCCTTTTAAACATCATGGAGGTCTCTTGCTTGCTCGCAGGAACTTTAGCTCGAGCGGAGTTTGAGTCCTTGTCATCGTCCATAAGTAATTTCCTGCGTCTTTGGTTTTTTTTGCCTCAGAAGTGGGTCCTTGAAAGTCCCCATTACGTATTTCTTGCATCTGAGAAAGATGATCGGCTCCAGCATCTCCGATTTTATTGCTAGCAAGCACGCTTGAACTGAGATTCAGATTTTTTATGCCTTGCATACGAGAAAGACAAAAAGCTCCCTCATCTGCGATGTGATTTCCTGAAAGATTCAATCGGGTCATTGATTGCATGCAAGCAAGATGAGAGGCTCCCTCATCTCCGATATGATTCGAGCTCAGATCTAACGTTCTCATGCGTTTCAGGCGAGAAAGACAAAAAGCTCCCCTATCTCCGATGTGATTTCCGCTGTAAAAACTTGAGTTGAGAGTTAATTTCATGATGTTAGGCATTCGGAAAATTTGAACGACTCCTGCTTCTCGGATGTTATTGTGGCTAAGATCTAAGGCTGTAATTCCTGATAGTTAAGCCATGGGAGCTACTCCTGCATCTCCGATGTGATTGTGGCTGAGTGACAGGTTTCTTATTGTCTGCATGCGAGTGATGTCAGTTATTTCAATATCCCCCGATTTGATTGCTAGAAAGATCTAAGGTGGTAATGTTTGGCATGTGAGACAGGTGAGCCATTGCGTTATCCCCGATGTTGATGAGGCCTGATATACGAAACAGGTGAGCCACCCCAGGCCTCTCCGATAGCATTAAGTTCATGGATGATTTTTGTCATTTGAGAAAGTTGATTCGCATTAGTATCTCCGATCAGATTAGAGTCAAGGTATGGTGTTTGATCGCCTCCATGCAGGCAATATGAGTTGCGATAGCATCACCTATTTGATTGGATCCGAGATTCAAGTCTGTCATAGCATGGAGAGGCTCCCTCATCCCCCAGTTGATTGCCGTTGAGAGATAAATGGAGGATTTCCTTGAGGTAAGAAAGGTGACGCGCTTCAGTATCTCCTAGGTGATTGAAGTTAAGCGATAAATGGAGCATTCCCTGTACATGAGAAAGATGAGCCATTCCAGCGTCTCCGATTTGATTTTTAGCAAGCATCAAGGTTGTCATTTCGGGCATTTGGGCAAGGTAAGAAGCATCTTTGTTGGTGAGTTGGTTGTTCTCAAGGATGCATCGTTTCATCTGGGAAGGGGAAGGGCTGCGTTACTTAAGCGGCCTATCTGATTATAGCTCAGATCTAAATCTTCCCGCTCCTGCAATTTAGCAATCTCGCTTAAGCCTTCAGCAGTGATTTGATGATGGGAGAGATTCAGGCTTTTGAGCCCTGACCATTGAGCAATCATCGCTAGTTCGGCATTACCTAAGTTCTGATTTTGAAGGCTTAGAACTTCTAACCCGCATTCCGCACCAAAAACATAAAAATCAAAAATTAAAAAAAATTAAATTTTTATGGTTTTTATTTGTCTTACTTTCTCAAAAAGGACCTCTTCTATAACATGTCTGCCAAATTTTCTTTTAAAAACTTGATTCAATTGCTCAGAAATGCTTAAAAAATCAATTGATTAGATAAATTTTTACGTATTTTAATTTCACTACAATCTAATTCTTCTTTCTGAAGGTTAAATTTTCTTGATGCAGAAGAGTACAATCTCTCTGCTGCCGGTCCGAAAATGCGAACGACCTTTTTCTGTAAAATCATCCATATTCACAACCAGGTTACGTATACATTCAGATTGCG
>DAISZI010000086.1:0-7036 GCA_036824885.1 Oligoflexia bacterium | reverse complement strand
TACAGGGTTGAGTTTGCTCATATGGTATGTCTTTTCTTGTCAGTGTTTTTCTACTTTAGCGGTAACTTATAAAGAAACGCAGTCTTGGAAGTGGCCTGCTCTTATGTTGGGGTATATGACTGCTTTGGCCTATGGGGGTTCTTGGATGACTTACCATTTTTGCAAGTATTTAGGTTTATGATGGATCAAGAATGGCTCGTTTTTTTTATCGTAGCAATTCATGCAGTTTATTTAGTGGTTTTTTTATATAGAAAAAAATTTGCCTCTCTGCTTGCTCATTGGGCTTTAAAAAAACAACGCGTTAAATGGGCCATGTTTTTTCGATCTCATAGTTTAAAAGAAGGGTCACGTAGGAAGCCTTCTTGTCACTAGCATGGTTTTTTCGAACTTTTTGGAGGCAGTGCAAGACCTAGAAGTGCTGATGAAAGACGGTAGGTCTTTTTTTAGATCTTCCTAGAGAGTTTTTCAACAAGCAAGTATTGAGGATCCTTCTTGAAATGAGGTTCAGTGTATATTTCTAGACGAGGAAGGCCTTTTTGAGATAGACATAACATCCGTGTACTCATTTTTAATGGGGAAGTGAGTTTTTACTTGCTGAAGAGTATTTGCGTCAGATGAAGTTTCTCGAGGAATTTTTTTATGCATCGATGTTTATGGATGGGTTTCATTTTTTTTTATTTAATGATTTTTATCTCAGATGCTTCGGCTTATGGCAGTCCCAAGGATATTGTGATTCATGATACAGCTTTTTTTGCTCGTATCCTAAGTTATCTAAAATACGATGAAATAGTGGGTTTAAAACGTGTAAAAAAATCTACGTCTTCACAATGGCTTGCTGTAAGCATTGCTGCTTCAGGAAGTGATCTGCAGTTAGTACTTCGGAATCAGTATATTTCAGACAAAAAATTTACAAATATCCTCAAAAAGGAGTGTTTCCAATACGTTAAAAAGTGCAATCTTTCCGGATCATTTTTTGATGTCAAGTGGTTGCAACAGTTGCCTAGCCTTGAAGTCTTGGCTCTTGCGGATGTGGAGATCATTTCTGGAGACTATTTTCTTAGATTTCAGGAATGTATTCTTGGTGTTTTAGAAAGATTTCCGAGTCTGAAAGCATTGGATTTGAGTGGTAATGCTATTGAGTCCATGGATGCATTCAGTCATTTTTTAGATGCTCAAGGTTTTACGCGGTTAGAGACTTTGATTTTAAGGGATGGGGGGTATTGTGGATGATCCTATGGAGCATTTAGTCCATTTTCCCTCGCTTAAAACATTAGATTTAGGCAATAACAATTTTTATGGTTTATGTCATTGGTGGGATGATTCTAGTATTCCTTCAGAGTCTTGTTTTCCTCATCTTGAGACTTTAATCCTAGAGAATAACCATCTTATACCATTTTTAGCGCTTCTTCCCGCGCTTAAGTTTTTAAGTTTGAGTGAAAATCAGCACATAGGAGATGATGGATTGCGTCATTTTTTTGAATTAGTGGGTTTGCGTGGTTTTTCGAGTATTAAAAGATTAGAGTTGCACGATGTGGGTCTTGAGGATCTCAGTGTTATCAATTTAAATTTACTGGGAGCGTTGAATTATTTGACATTAGGTGGTAATTCTTTTCATCGGGGGGGTATTGTTCGATTTTTAGACCTCTATGGTGAGCGTTTTGCAAAAATACAAGAGTTTATTTTATCGGATGATCATTTTTCATGCTTTTTGTTTATGCTCACTCAGGTGGTATTTGAGAGGAAAGCTGGGAATCTTTGTATGTTGAATCAGCAGGGTTCTAAGCGGAAGTGATGCTTTGATGGGGGAGGGCTGAAATTTATGGAGAAAATTTTTTTATGAATATGATGCTTTTGCGTTTTTTTTCTTTTTTCCTCTTTCCTATGATTGCTTCTGTTTATGGTAGTCCGAAAGATGCTGTGATTGATGACGTTAACTGTTTTTCTCATATCCTCATTTATTTAAAATACCGTGAAATAGTGGGTTTAAAACTTGTAAAAAAATCTCATCCTGTGCAATTGCGTGCAGCAAGCCTTGCTTGTTCAGAAAATGATCTGGAGTTGGTGATTCAAGATAAGAGAATTTCAGAAGCAGCTTTTGCTAATATATTAAAAAACGAGTGTTTTCAGCATGTTAAGAAATTAGATTTTCATGGGTCCCTGATTGATAGCAAGTGGTTAGAGCGGATGCCGGATAAAATTGAGATATTGTCTCTTGCTTATGTGAATATTTTTTCTGGAAAAAATTTTATTAAATTTCATGAGTGGATTTCTATTGTTTTAAAAAGATTTTCCTGTCTGAAAAAATTAGACTTGAGTGGTAATTTTATTGGGGATTCTATGAGTGAATTTGGTCGCTTAGATTCTCAGGCGTTCACGCATCTTGAGACTTTGATTGCAAAAGATTGTGATATTAGTAGTGATCCTATGGAACATTTAGTGCATTGCTCATCATTGAAAACATTAGATTTAAGCAATAACAATATCTATCGTTTATGCTCCTGGTTTCTGGATGCGGCTGCAGGTCGTCGTATTTCTACATTACGATTTTACGAGACTTTCATGGAGCTCATTCAGCAGGATCCTGGTTTTTCTATTCCTTATTTTCCCCACCTTGAGAATTTAATACTAGAAGACAATCGTCTTCATGATTATACTATGCAGGCTTTAGCGCTTCTTCCTCAGCTTAAGCTTTTGAATTTGAATAATAATTCAAAAATTGGAGACACGGGATTGTGTAATTTTTTTCAATTGCTAGTTTTTTATGATTTTTCAAAGATTGAAACATTAGATCTGTGCAGTATCGGTCTTCAAGATCTCAGTGCTCTCAATTTAAAGTTGCTTCCAGCGTTGAGTTATTTAGCTTTAGGTGGTAATTCTTTTCATCGAGAGGGAGTCAGCCGGTTTTTAGATCTTTATCGTGAGTATTTTTTAAAAATAAAGCATGTGATTTTATCTGATGATGAGGATTCTTCAAGATTAGTATTTATGTTAAATGCCTATTATAGGGACTCAAGTTCTCTTTGAGACCGTTACATTCTTGTTAGAATAAAATGAGAAAATAGTTACATCAAATGGATCAAGGAGATTTTTTTATGAACAAGTATTGGATAGTTTTTAGTTTCTTTTATTTTATCCTGTCGGTAGGCAGTATGACTTCTTATGGTAGTCCGAAAGATGCTGTCATCAATGATAGGGCCTTTTTTTCACGTATCCTGAGTTATCTCAAGTACCGTGAAATAGTGAGTTTAAAAAGTGTCAAAAAATGCAAGTCCTCGCAATTGCATGCAGCAAGCCTTGCTTGTTCAGAAAATGATCAAGAACTAGTGATCCGAAATCAAGATAATTTAGACGAAACTTTTGCGAGCATACTTAAGAATGAATGTTTTCAGTATATTAAGAAATTAAATCTTTCCGGTTCCTTTTTTGATATCAAGTGGTTAGAGAGGATGCCAGGTAACATTGAGGCATTGTACCTGGCTTATGTGGAGATTCGTTCTGGAGAAAATCTTCTTCCTTTTCATCAATGGATTTGTGTTGTTTTGAAAAAATTTTCGAATCTGAAGGTATTGGATTTAAGTGGTAACGCTATTCGTGAGTCTATTCAGGAATTTAGTCATTTTTCAGAGTCTACTTGTTTAATGCACTTGGAGACTTTGATTTTAAGAGATAATGGCATGAATCATGATCCTATGGAGTATTTGGTTCATTTTCCATCCATTAAAAAATTAGATTTAGGTGATAATGAGATCTATGATTTGGGGGGTTGGTCTCTTCGTGATGTGACCCATAGTGATATTTCAGGTGCTCATTTTAGTAAAGTGTTAGAATTCGTCATGGATTCGCGTCCTGATTTTTCTATTTCTTATTTTCCGAATCTTGAAACAATAATCTTAGAAGACAACCGTATTCATGACAGTAGTATGTCTTTTTTGGCGCTTCTTCCAGGACTTAAGTTTTTAAATTTAAATAATAATCATCAGATCAAGGATTCTGGTTTGCGTAATTTTTTTCAATTTATCACTTCTCATGGTTGTTCAAAAATTGAAAAATTAGAGTTGCGCGGTATTGGTCTTACAGATATGAGTGTGATCAATTTGGAATTGCTTCCAGCTTTGCGTTATTTAGACTTAGGTCGTAATCAGTTTCATCAAAGAAGTATAGATCGATTTTTGATTCTTTATGGTGAGATTTTTTTAAAAATAGAAAAAGCTATTTCCCATCAAGACTATGATGCTTCTAGTCCAGCAACTGAAGCAGGAGAGTTGTATTCTATGGGTCCTCGAATGATGGGAGTTCTTTTGGAAGAAGAAGATTACTTTTCAATAGATGAGGAATCTTGATAGGAAAATTTTCTCGAGAAAATTTTTTATGAAAAAATTCGAGATGGTTTTTGGTTTTTCTTATGTTATCAGTCTTTCTTGGTTAGGTAATAGTATGGTTTATGTTAGTCTGAGGGATGCTGTGATTCAAGATAGATCTTTTTGCTCGCATACTGAGTTATTGCAAGTACTATGAAATCGTCAGGTTAAAAAGTGTCGCAAGAGCCAAGCCTTCCCAATTGCATGCAGCAGAAATTGCTTGTTCAATAAATATTATAGAATTTATTATTTGGAATCAAGATATTTAAGAGAAGACTTTTAGGCATATAGTGAAAAACGAGTGTTTTCAGTATATGCCTAAATTAAATCTTTCTTAGTCAAATTTTGATTTCAAGTGGTTCTATCAGATGCCTTGTACCCTTGAGTCATTGAATCTTTCGTATGTGGTTCTTCGTTCTGGAGAGGCTTTTTGTTGTTTTAGAGAGATTTTCTGATCTCAAAAACTTAGATTTGATTGGTCATGATATCGGTGAGTCTATGGATGAATTTAGTAATTTTTCAGCATTTTCTTGTTTAGCGAATTTAGAAACTTTCATTTTAAGCGATTGCAATATTACAAATGATGCTATGGAGTATTTAGTTTCTTTCTCGTCATTTAAAAAATTAGATTTATCTGAGAACAAAATACGCAATTTGGGGAATTGGTCTCTTCGTGATATTACAGGTTGTTTGATTTATGAGATTTATTTTACTAAGATTTTATCGATAATTATTTAGCAAAACTCTAATTTTTCTATTCCTTATTTTCCGAATCTTGAAACTCTCATATTAGAAGATAACTATATCCATGAAAGTGGGGTAGCTCTTCTTTCTTCCATAAAGTTTTTAAATTTTTAACTACCCATCGTGTTTTTACTATTGAATTTTTAGAGCTTTACGATGTGGATCTTACAGATCTAAGAATCATTAATTTGAGGTTGCTTTCAAAATTGAATTTTTGGTGAAATGTTTTTTTTGAAAATAGAAAGTTTTCTTTTTACTGAGGCTAATTATGATAAATTTATATCAGTACCAAAGAGATATTATGATAAAAAAATATTTTTTTAAAATAGTTTAATTAAGATAAAAATGGTTTTATGGTTCTATTTTTTTATAATTTCAATTTTTTGTTCTATCTTATCGCCATAAGAGTTGATCATAGAAATGTTGATTAAATTAACTCCTGAGTCTACTTCTATATAGTCTGTAGAGTATTTTTTTTTATTTGTTTTTTTGAAAACTGTTGCTAAAAAATGGTTTTTTTCATTTAAAATGGTAATTTGATTTTTTTCTTTGAAAGAAGCTGTATTTCTTTGCGGCTTAGTTTTGAAGTCACATAGACTTCCTCGAAGTCTTATTTTGTTTGCTTGAGTAGTTTTTTTAATTTCTTTTTTGCAAGAAACATCTAGCACTATAGATGAATTTTTTCTTTTTTTCATTTTGGAATGATCTTCAGTAGGGTTAAAAAGTTTAGAAAGTATGCTGATACGAGAATGATCGTATTCTTCAAACAATTGAAAAATAGAGTGACTTAGTATCGATAAAACGAGAGTCAAAAGAAGGTACTCAATAATATCAGTAATGGGTATTGTTTTCTTTTTCATGCTAGGTTTTTATCGTCAATCATTGATTAGAATTTAATTTTTTTTTCGTCTGAGAAAGACTTTTCAATTAATTTTATTTTTTTTTGAGTAGAATGCTTAAATATTTTGAAATTGTCCTCAAAGTAAATTTTTATGGTCAAGTGAGTGAGGATTTCTATCATCAACAAAAAAATGATAGATTCAACGGGATTAATATGAAACGGGTTCTTTTTTAATGGTTGCATCAAGATGCTTTTCGGAATCTTTTTTAAAAGCTCAAGAAGATTACTCGAGGTATCATCGAAAAACTTGTCTATTCTGGTGACTTCCATTCTTCCTCGCTGTGCTTCCATAATTTTATAAGAAATTGACAATCCAAATCAAGTACTGGGCAGATTTTGTTTTATTTGATCTGAAGAACGATGGTATTAGTCGATGGATGCTAGGGTCTAAGCTTGATTTTAGGTGTTAAAGTATTTTTTCTGTAATGACATAAAGAGAATGGGCTTTATAGTTGATACACTTTTTCTGAGATAATTTTTAAAAAAGCAGAAGGGTTTGAGTCATGAAGTAAAAGCTTCTCCTTGAATGGCTCTCCTGAGGGATTTCGAGTTTCATGAGCTAGCCCTTAAGATCAAGACTACAAAGTCTAATGTGTTTGGGTTTTCGATAAGTGGAATAAAAATTAGAATCTAGTTTTCATGAGATGTATTTTGCTTCATGTTTCTTGTCTTCTCAGGAGGTTGAGTAGATAGGAACGACGTTGAGACGATAGCGATCCATGTTCACTTCATGTTATTGGGAGGCCGCAATCATGCGTGTATCGACTTCAATCGTTGCGTATCTAATTTTTGAATTAAGAGCATTTCTGGGCTTAAAAGACGAGACTAAGATCCTTTTTCGTGTTCAAAAAGTTTGCTTGTATTTGCTGGAGCTAAGGCGCAATTGATTTTAATGAAAAGTTGGGAGACGTGATCAGAGGTGGATCTTGAGAATAAAGCAGTCTTTTTGCAGCACAGAGTAAACTCAGTTTAATCAAAAAATTTTGGGATAAAATCAAACGATCTTTTTTTAAGACTCTTACCGCAGATTCTG
>DAISZI010000345.1:0-1685 GCA_036824885.1 Oligoflexia bacterium | reverse complement strand
TGCGTTATTCTGAAAGAACTATGAGTAAAAAAACAAAACAATTAAAGCCAGTAGGCGAATTTATTCGCAAAAAAAGGGAGAATTTAGGGCTTTCACAAAAATCCTTAGGTCTTCTTTTTAAACCTCCCGTAACGACCCAGTTCATTTCTAATATTGAACGTGGGGTAACCCCGCTTCCGCCGCACCATATTTCGGTGCTTGCTCGCTGTCTTCAGATTTCGGAGATGGAGCTTAAGTTCTTGCTTGAGCAGGAGTATGCCATGAAATTGAGCGGCAGATTAGGGCTTACCGATGCGGATTTGGAAAGATCTTTTGAATTAGGATCAGACCGACCAGGAGCTGATTTTGTTTGGATTCAAAAGTTATACGATGCTTATCGTATTGCGGATTCGGAAACCCGAAAAGAGTTTGCCAGTGTTTGTCAAAGTCTTTTGAAGCTTCCGAGAGAAGCCTCACGATCCAGCGAATCTCGCTAGTTCATAAAGTCACGAAGATCACCCATGACGCGTTCTAATGCGGTCATGACTTGTGCGTGTTTGTACTGACTGTGTGCACTTTTACCTTTTTCGTTTTCTTGTGCGCTTTTGTGGTCCACGATTTGGACTTCAAAGGGGTAGAAAAAGCGAATATCGCGTTGAATGCACTTAAGATCTATTCTTTCGAGAATCGGACTGAGCTCTCGAAAGAAAGATTTTTGTTTTGCAATCTCTTTGAGTTCTTTGATTTCATCGTGGATGGGATTGTGTAATTTGATCAATTGCCGTGCCGTGAATTGAATGGCGCGGTAAAATTGACTTGAGTGCGGATTGTTTGAAATGGGAGAGGGGGTTGTCACTGCTTGTTCCAATTTGGCAAGCAGTTCCTTTTCTTCTATTTCTAACGGATCCATTCGTGTCAAAAGCTCTTCTATTTGATGACGAAGTGGATCCATCTCAATGAGCGTATTTCTCGACCGACTGGGCTTGATATTGTGAGGAATCACAATCATTTTCTCTTTGAGAAATTTAATGACCCTGAGTGCATCAAACGTAGTGAGGGTCGTGAAGCGAATGCCTACACGATCAAAGATGTCTTCTGCCACATTTTCTGGTTTGTGAAGCAGTTTGAGGATGATGGAGTCGCGCGATTTCTTGGGCTTCGTTTCAAACGATACCAGATCGACGCTGAGTGGATCCTCTTTTTTTTCTCCTAAAAAAAGTTGTCCTTCGGGATTTCGGTGGATGACTTTATAAAAACGGTCAAAGATTTGTTTTTGGATGTCTGGAAAGTAAGGACTGCGGATGTCTTTGTCAATTTGAGCAATGGTATGCATGACTTTAAGGATACTGCAGGCCCAATTTTTTAAATAAGTGGTCTTAGGGTCAGAAGTTGGACGGCTTGCCATTAAAAAAAGGTAGCGCAAATTTTCTAACGTACCGATTTCTTTTGGAATTTCTAAGCGAAGTCCATCCGGATTTTCAGGTTGTAGAAAGTACTTTCGAATGAAGTGAAGGGCTTCTTGATAATTGCCTAAGACTTCCGAGCGCTCGATGGGATTTTCTAGATTATAGCCATAGCTTTGAAGAAAGTGATCGGCTTCTTGCAAGCTGTTGAGTCGCAAGGAAGTAAAGGAGTCAATCGTTGACTTTCCCTTCAGGACGATATCCAAAATGTCATTTTGGATATCATGGCGGCTTTTCAAGGAG
>DAISZI010000085.1:0-7064 GCA_036824885.1 Oligoflexia bacterium | reverse complement strand
GAATCCTAAGTTTGAAGTTGAGTACGTAGACCCTGATCGTGAGCCTGTGCGAGCGAAGCAGATGGGTGTTAAAAAATATGGGACCTTGCATTTGGCAGTAGGTGCTCGTGAAAACAGGATCGAAGATATCACGGAAGAAAAGATCACCAATGCTCTCATTAAGCTTCTTAAGGAAAAAAGTCCTAGGCTTTGCGTTACCACAGGCCATGGTGAAAAAAGCTTTACTTCTCAAGATGCAGAAGGGTACGAGAGTGTTCGAAAAAATTTGATGGATCAGTCTTATGAGGTGAAGGACCTTTCGCTCATGCAAGAGGGGAAGATTCCTGAGACCTGTGATGCACTTGCGATTTTAGGGCCGACGAAAGCATTTTTTGAGTCTGAGGTGAAAGCTATCTCGCAGTACTTGCAAGAAGGCGGTCGAGCTATCATTGCCTTGGATGTGAATTTGAAGGGTGCGGAATACGCTCATGAACTGGTGGGGATGCTGAGTTCCTGGCATATACGTCCTGTGACGGCGATGATTGTGGATCCATTGTCCAGGATGTTAGGGGTGGATGCGTCTGTAGCCGTTTTAGCGAATTTTTCTCGAAGTAACCCGATCACTCGAGATTTTCAGACGAACTGTGCTTTCCCATTAACTCGTCCGATTGATATTTTACCTGGTGTGCCTTCAGATTTAAAGGTTGAGTGGTTGGCACAGACAACGCCTAAAAGTTGGGCTGTGTCCGATCTTGCTTCTTTAGAAAAAGGTGAGGTAGGCTACAAAGAAGGTAAGGATAAAATGGGTCCGTTGCATGCTGCCGTGACGGTGGAAGGGAAGCTTGGGAAGACTACATCTAGTAAGAAGACGCGTATGGTAGTTTTCGGGAGTTCTTATTTTGCTACCAATCATTTTTCTCGTTACGCGGGAAACCTTGATTTTTTCTTAAATTCAGTTTCTTGGGTGATGGAGGATGAGAGTCTCATTTCTATTCGTTCTAAAGAAGAAGATGTGGGAAAGGTTGAGCTTTCTCAGAAAGCTGGGAATCTCATTTTTCTTCTCACGGTAATCACATTGCCGCTTTTGATTGCTGTAAGCGGGCTCGGCATTTGGATTGCTCGCAAAAAATTGTAATGACAGGAGTACAACATGAGTCAACCCAATTGGAAGCGAACGTTCTACCTTGCTTTGTTTCTTTTTGTGATGGGTACGGTTTCGTACTGGTTTGAATATCGGTATCAGCCTGATCGCGAGCACCGAAAAGAGACTGCGGAGCGGTTTTTTCAGATCGATAAAAAGGAACTTGAGTCGATCTTGCTTACAAAAGATCAGAAGAAGATTTCGATTCATTGTGCTCAGGAAAAATGCGTTCCTGGATCGAGTGCTCTTTGGCAATTGCGAGAGCCGATGAAAACTCAGGCAGATTTGGCTCATGTAGAGGCATTGATTACGAGTTTTGATGGGATGAAACCTACGGAGACGATTGATTTGAGTCAAGAGACTGCTGAGAAGAGGCAGTCTTTGTTGAAGGACTATGGGTTAGATGAAGTTTCAAGAAAAACCGTGGATCGTGTCGATATGACGCTTGCCACGGGTAAGACTACGTCTTTGTACCTTGGAATTCCACATCCTCTAGGGGGCTCTTATTTTGCGTTGCAGAGTACGAGTGAGCGTTTGGGTTCAGAAGTCATTCATGACCAGCGGGTTTACTTGATTCCTCAGTATGTTCAGAATTACCTAAAAAATCCGATCAATTATTGGAGAAATAAGGTCGTTTTTGATTTCAAGCCTCAGGAAGTGGAGTCTTTTCGATGGGAAGATCAAGGATCTAAAAAAAGCGTGAGGCTTGAAAAGAAAGAGGGCAAATGGTTCTTGCATGCAGGGGATCCTGTGATGGCAGATCAGCAAAAAGTCCAGAGTTTCTTGAACGCTTTGCTTGCGGTTTCAGCAAAAGAATTTGTTTACGAAGATTTTCAAACGCAAGAAGCTCAAAAAAGTTTGAAAGGTGCAGATTCTCTGGTTCGTTTGGAATTGAAGCTTGCTGCTTCTGAGAAAGAAACTTCTCAGAAGGTGTCAGCTTCTTTATTTAAAAAGTCAGTGAACAAGGAATTTCATCATTTTTTAACCTACTCTCAAGCAAAGCCCCTTTTTGAGGTTGAAGCTACTGCTGTTGGGCGATTGGTGAAGAAACCGAAAGATTTTCGAATCACTCAATTGATCAATCAAGCTCAGAAAATGGCTGCTCACAAAATGACTTTTTCTGGAAAAGCTTTTGGAGATAAGTCCTTGGTTGTTGTTCAAAAAGAGGGTGTTTGGAAGTCCGATCAATTGGACCTTGATGCTGAAAAAGTTAAAAATTTACTGGAGAAGATGACGGGCAATAGGATTATCGATTATCTGGATTCTTGGGATGCTCGTGAGGAGAAAAACGCTCTGAGATGGGTATTAGAAGATGGCACTAAAAAGCAGGAGTTTATTTTTTGGAAAAAAGCAGATCAGCTTTACGGAAGGGATCTTGGTTCTGGACGTAAAGAAGCTTTTACTGTGGATCGCTTGATTCAAAATGCACTTCCATGGAGCTTGGCGGACTTTGCTGTGCCTGCCAAAGATGAAAAAAAGTGATTGAACATTATTTGCCTATTTTAACGAGTGTTCTTTTTAAGTTTTGAGTTTTTCAGATCGTTTGAATCTCAGATGAGCTTGGGTTCTGTGATAATGTTTTGTTTATTGAGTCAGTGGATAGGATCTCACGCTTTTTTCTGGTTTTCTTGGTGCCGTCTTGAGCTCATTTTTTTTCATAAGTTTGGCAAACTTGCTCCTGAAATGGCAATCTGCAGTTGGTAGATTTTATTTCCCATTTTCGGTTTAGTTAGGGTTTTTTTCTGCAAGTTTTTATTTGTTAGCAGCGAAATTCTTGGTACCTGCTTCTTTTGAGGGATGATGTTTCTTATCGTTTTGTGATCAAGATTCTATTTTTACTCACTAGTAGCCATGGGTTTAGTCCCGTTTTACTTCTTATTTTCTCAAGTGGTCTATTTTGTGATCAGTTTCTGTTTAGGAAATGTGTTTTACTTCTTTTTTTGATTGCCCTTTTAGGGGTCTATGGTGGGTTTTTAGTACTTTCTTTATTTCATTGATACTATTTGACTTTGTGCTCGTATGATAGGATAGATAGAATACTATCAGAGTGTTTTCTGGAGGTTTCCTTTTCAGGTTCATGAGGATATTTTGAATGCATGAATGTGAAAAAGCGCGATTCATGAGCTTGTATCGAGGCTTATGGAGTTTCTGGCAAATGAAAAAAATATTTTTAGAGTATCTGTTCGTTTTAAAGCATCTTCTTTTGAGTCCTCGATAATTTTTTCAGTTGTATGAAGAGCGCATTAGTTTGCAGTTTGCGATAGTTTTTACGTTGATGAGTCATTGGGTAGGGAAGATTTTTCATTATTTGATGCGTCCTTTCTTCCCCACTTTAGATCTTTCTTATCTTTTGTCTTATTTCCGACGTGGGTCGGAGATGATTGCTTCTCATGCATTATTTGATAGCGAGTTCTGGGTGATTTTAGATCCTTTTATCATTTTAGTTTTTGTGCTTTTTTTAGGAATTCTCATGTTACTAGAGCTTAAACTTCTGGCTCCTACTTCTTCTCGCAGTGAGATTTCCTATCGATCTGTCATCAAAATTTTTTTTTATCGCTCGTGCCGAGCATCTTGATGGCTGTTCCATTAGTTGGAGCTCTTTTAATGTCTAGTAGTCATTTCTTGGTCACTTTTTTGGGATTCAAAAAAAAATATGCTTTAGGAGGCTTGCTTGCATTGGGGGTTTATTTTTCGCCTTATTGCCTTTGCTTAGTTTTTTTCGCACTCATTTTCTGTTTTCTTGCTGTTTCTTTATTCCGCTGATCGTGGGGCTTGATGCTCGTGTCAGAGGAACTCTGATTCAAAAAGTCAGATGATTGAGTCAAGAACTCGGATGCATTTTTTGATCTAAAATACGCCTGATCGTTTGATTTATGGAGCTGCCTTTCAAAAATGAAAATGGTTATAGACTATCTCTCTGTTTTAAGGATTCTTTTTAGGCCTAGGGTATTTTTTCGAGTGCATGAGGAGCACATGAGCTTCGATTTTGCATAGGTTTTGGGTTGGTGAGTCATAGGGGTGGTTTTACATGATTTGATCCTTTCTTTCCTCCTCTCGTATATCTCGAATGGCCCTGAGATCACTCTTCTTTGCTGATTTTAGGTCCTGGTCTTCTTTAGTGGACACGTTTTTTTTCGAGAATTTTTATGGTATTAGGCGCTCGATTACTGGTTCCTGCTTTTTCTCGGGGTGATCTTTCTTATCGCTTCTGTGATCAAGATTCTATTTTTAGCTCAAGCCTACTGCTTTTTATTGGATATTCTACTCGTCGGAGGTTTTTTGGCGTCTATCGGCTATTTCGTGATAAGTTTTTTGGGATTCAGAGAAAAACACACCTTAGGTATTGCGCGTACGCTTGGGGTTTATTTCTCAGTTTACTGGCTTGTGGCTTTTTTGATGGCTGGTTTTTGTTTCGTTGGGCTTTGTCTTTTTGTTGTCTCTTTATTTCGTTGATATTCTGGATTTTACGTTGGTGTATTAGGTTAGTTCGAATCTTATCTGGGATAGATTTTATCCTGATGAAAAAAGTCAGGTATTTCCGAGGTCTTTTGAAAGGCTCTTGTTTTTGAGCGTAGGGAGACTATCATGAATGATCTGATGCAAAATGCAGAGGGTTGGTGAATGATGCTATTGATCAAAAGTGAAAAAAAATGATGGTACAGTATCTATCGGTTTTAAGAAATCTTCTGCTGAGGCCTCGGGTTTTTTTCAAATTGCTTGAGGATCGCATGACCTTGGATTTTGCCATAGGTTTTGGGTTGATCAGTCATTGGATCGGGGTGATTTTTCAGTTTTTGATCGGTTATTTCTTTCCGTCGTACGATTTGTCTTCTTCTTTCTTGAGTACTTGGGGGATTCTTGGTTCTGAAGAAGTGTTTTTATTGAAGTTGGCATGGGTGATTTTAGATCCTTTCCTGGTTTTAGGGTTTGTGCTTTTTATGGGCACTTTTGTTCTGATAGGGGGGAAGCTTCTGATTCCTGTTGCTTCTCAGCGTGATCTATCGTATCGATCGATTTTAAAAATTCTTTTTTTAGGACTTGGGCCTTCCGTTTTAGGGTTTTTTCCAGGATTTGGGATTTTTTTATCTAAAATGGGAAGTTTCATGGTGAGTTTTTTTGGGGTGAGAGAAAAATATAGTTTAGGAGCCTGGCGTACTCTAGGGGTTCTGCTTTTTCCTAGATTGCTTTTTGTTGCTGTCTGTAGTGCTGGTGTCTTGTTGCTTCCTGCGCTATTGTTGAAATTTATTCTGATGCAATCTTTCGGATAGAATGCTATCAGGGGAGTACTGTCAGAGTGTTTTCTGACGGAAGGGAAGTATAATGGAGACTCATCAAAAAATTCAAGTGTTGATTCCTGAGGTGCGGCTTCAAACTCGCATTAGTGAGCTTGCTCATGAAATGAATCAAGATTTTCAAGGCAAGGAGATTACTGCGGTTTGTATCCTGAAAGGAAGTTTTATCTTTTTTTCAGATATGATTCGGATGTTAGAGGCTCCTGTTACTTGTGAATTTTTGGGAGTTTCTCATTATGGTCGTCAAACCCTTGCTTCGGGAGAAGTGAAGGTGACTTTAGACATCAATGAGCCTTTAGAAGGTAAGCATGTTGTGATTTTTGATGATTTGGTGGATTCTGGTTTGACCCTTGCTTATATTTTAAATAGTTTGCAGGCGCGTAAACCTGCTACTTTGAAGACTTGCTCGCTTTTAGTCCGAACGGAGCATTTGCTTCCTAATATTCAAGTGGATTATGCCGGATTTAAAATAGGAAAAGAGTTTGTTCTCGGCTACGGTATTGACGATTCTGGACGATTTCGTGAGCTTCCTTATATTGGTTATATTGAGCATGGTCACTAAATGCATTCGTTCTCAAGCTCCCACTCGCATTGATTTGGGGGGTGGTACGCTTGATATTTGGCCTTTGTACCTTTTGCTTGAGAACCCGGTTACGTTCAATGTAGCCATTGATCTTTTTGCAGAAGCCATTTTAGAAGAGGGATCATTTCCCTCTGAGGTGGAGTTGATCGCTGAGGATCAGAACCAAGGGTTGAGTTGTTCTTGGCATGAGCTTCGTTCTCATAGTCTTTCGTTACCTCCTGAGTTAGCCCTTCATTTTAGGCTGCTTCGTTTTTTTGAACCAAAAAAGAAAAAAAATGGTGCGAGTATTCGATTAACGACACGCGCTTTGAGTCCTGCAGGAGCGGGTTTAGGAGGCTCTTCTGCTTTAGGCATTGCTATGGCAGGAGCGTTGAGTGCTTGGGCAGAATACCCAGTTGATCCGAAGACCCTCATTGCTATCACCTGTGATATTGAATCGGCTGTTATTCGAGTACCAGCGGGTCTTCAGGATTACCATGCTGCCACTTACGGAGGTTTACAGGCGATTCATTGGGAGCCGGGATCCCATCGTCATGAAAGGCTTTCTGAGTCTTTGTTGCAAGAAATGCAAAAACGCCTCATTCTTTTTTACTCAGGAAAATCAAGAAATTCTGGAATCAATAATTGGACCCTTTTTAAAGAGTACATTGATCAGGAAAAAAAGGGTGGTAGTTCAAGTATTGCTTTACGATTTCAGAAGATTGCCGATACCACCCATCAACTCATTGAGGCAGCGAAAAAAAGTCAATGGGATGAAGTGGGTTTAGCGATTGCTCAGGAATGGGAAATACGAAAAACCCTTGCTTCTGAGATCAGTATTCCAGAAATTGACTGTGCTTATGCGCAAGCTCAGAAGTTAACGCGTGTTTATGGAAAAATTTGTGGTGCAGGAGGAGGAGGGTGTTTTTTTCTTTATCTTCCTGAGCCTCCGAGTGCTGAAATACAACGAAAGCTCATTGCTATTTTCCAGAACCACGGTATTGAGTCTTTGCCTTTTCATCTGGTTTCTCGTGGGTTAGAAGTGAATTAGGTTTTTTGGATTCTCTTACCAAAGCTATAAAAAATAAAT
>DAISZI010000084.1:1221-7082 GCA_036824885.1 Oligoflexia bacterium | reverse complement strand
GTCACCGCCTCATGTGCAGGCACTTCAGAGCGATCTAAAGATGCCTCCAAACTAAACTTTCCAATCCCACCACTCCAAGAACTCGGCCGACCTTCCTCAGGCAATCCGAGCACCCGAATCGAAACGGCAGCACTCTGAGCACTTCCTACCTGAGGTCGCATCTGCTGAAAAAAACCAAAAAAAGGATCCTCATCCTCCCAAGAACCACCACTTCCCTGGTACTGATAGCTCACAGACAATGGATCAAGAAATAACTCCCCCTCTTGCAAAGGATAAAGCAAGTAACGCGTGATCAAATGACGCAGATACCTCTCCCCGCCCACAACAACCTCACTTTTTTGATCTCCCGCACGAACAGGAAAATCCTCTTTCAAAAAACCAGAAAAACTCGGATGTTTTTCTGCCACGGCTGAAAGCACCGGCACCTGACAATAAAGGGCATAAGACACCTCCACTTGCTGCCCCTTAAAAACAGTCCCCTGGTCTGCCTCCGCCTGAAGAAAACACTTCTTGTGATCAGCAGCAGAAGGTCGACGAAAATTTCTCCTCATCTGCGGAAGCCCCATCTGCGGAAGCCCCGGTCGACGAAAATTTCTCGGGGAAGAAACAGGCGTCTTTTCTACTTGGACACTCAGATCCCGCACTTTCTGAAAAGAAGATCCTATTCTCATCTGAATCCCTGAAATCTGCAATCTGCCCACTCTTTTGGGGAGAAGCACCTTAATGATTTTTTGAGTTATTACAGTAGAATCACGCCCAAAAATCGACTGTGATTGGCTAGAAATTGAATTTGATTCAGAGATCTGTTCAAAATCAGGAGCTTCAAACCTTACCTCCCCCAAAGAAACCTCGGTATCCGCTTGCGTGGTCAACGTTAACGTCACCTCCTCCCCAAGACCCACGACTTTAGGCTCTACCTCAGCAAAAAAAGCAACCTCCGAAGCCCAAACTCCTCTGAAGCAAACGAAGCCTAAAATAAAAAGGCTCTTACCAATCCTTTTCATGCTTTTTCTTCTTTCCAGGCTGGTACTGCAATTTCTTCTGAAGCTCCTTCTCGCGATCATTGAGCTCCGACATAACACGCTTTGCATCCTCCTCCGACATTTTTTGGGACTGAAACTGAGACTTCTCCCCCTTTTCTTCTGAATCATCTTTCGACTCAATATCCTCAGCGGCGGAACCTTTCTTCTCCTGCTTGCCTTGCTCGTCTTTTTGATTCTTCTTCTCTGACTTGCCTTGCTCGTCTTTTTGATCTTTTTTCTCAGCCTTGCCTTGCTTGTCTTTTTGATCCTTCTTCTCTTGCTTACCTTCGCGGTCTTTTTTCTCCTGTTGATCTTTTTGATCCTGCTGCTTCTTCTGTTGGATCTGCTTCAACAAAAGCTCTAAATTCTTGCGAGCTGCATACTCCAAACCAGCATCTTTTTGCTTTTGAGCAGACGAGATAGCCTCAAGGTAGGCTTTCACCGCTTTCTTAACATCCCCCTTCTTCGCCCAAGCATTGCCTAAATTATAAAAAGTACGGCCCAAAAGGCTTTCGTTTTTTTGCTTTTTGGAGGCTTCTAAAGAACGCTCTAACGCTAAAATACCCTGATCAAAATCTTCAGCCGGATCTTTTTTTAACCGAATAACCCCCTGATTAAAATCAAGTTCAGCAGAATCAGGATTTCGAGCCTGAGCAGAACCAAAGAATTTTTCTGCTTCTTCCCAATTCCCCTTTTCATACGAATCCATTGCCTTTTTATTCTGCTGGTACGCTTGATAATCATCCCAAAAAGAAGCTTCTGCTGGGGAAGTCGTTAAAAAAACCATGCCCAAAAAAAGAACTGCATTTCCAAAAAACAAAGAACCTAAAAGAAATGCCACTAAAATACCCAAAGGAATTTGAAACTTTTCTTCATAAACCCAGGTCTTTTTTTCACCATAATCAGATCTTGCCAGGCTTTCTAAAGATTTTTGTACATTCTGAACCTGCTCTTCAGATGCCGTCACACTCCAATAAGCTCCTGAAGCAGCTTGAGCAATTTGATTCAATGCCGCAGGATGAAATTTACTAATGATACTTTGACGAGAACGATCTTTTTTAAATCCCACCACAGTTCCTTGGCTATCCAAAAGAGGAATAGGCCCTCCTGACTCCGTACCTACCCCCAAAACATAAAGCTTCATTCCCTTGGACTTGATCTTTTTAGCCTGATCCACAGCCCCGGGCTCATGATCTTCTCCATCAGAAATCAAAAGAATTAAGCGCTCTCCACCTGACGACTGCGCTCCACGGTCCAATGCTTCCACCGCCATGGCTAAGGCTCCAGCAATATTCGTCCCTTGATCTTCAATAAACTGTGGCGTTAAAATATCCACAGAATTCCAAACATAGTCCAAGTCGTTCGTTAAAGGACAAGCAACATACGCGCTTTCCGCAAACCCCACCACCCCCACACGATCTCCATGCAACCGATCCAATAATTTACGAATCAAATGCTTAGATTTCTTAAGCCGACTTGGCACGACATCCGTCACCTCCATACTGTGAGATAAATCTAAAACAACCATCAGATCTAATCCCGACATCTGAACTGTCTCTAAATGCCCCCCCATCTGAGGTCGCGCTAACGTCAGAAACAAAAGCCCCAAAACCACCAACGAAACTAAAACCTGCCTCCACCTTCCATCTGGATTCCAGCCAGGAATTAAAACCGACCAAAACCGAGCATCTATGAACGAAGCCATTTGTTTTTTACGACTAGCGTCATTATAAGCATATAAAATGCCGAGCAACGGAAGCAAACCTAAAGCCCAAAGCCAACCTGAAGCCCCCCAGTGCAAAGAGGTCATAGTAAAAATCTCCAGTACCATCGCTTCAAAAATTGCTCCAAAAGAAAACCAAAAAGCGCGAGTTTCAAGAATCCATCAAACTGCTCCTCATAATGAATCTTCTCTTTCACATGAATATCCGTTTTTTCTAATTGATCAATTTCGTGAAAAACTGAATTCAAAGCATTCTCATCTGTCACACGATAAAAATTTCCACCGGTAACTTGAGCAATTTTTTTGAGAATCTCAGGATTCAACGCATTTTCAACCCACTGGTACCTGACCACCGTATTTCCCAATAAATCGCGCTGTCGTATGGGCATTTTCACCCTTCCCTCACGACCAATGGCAATCGTGTACACCTTCACCCCATACCCAGCTGCCAAATCCCCCGCAGTCGCAGGATCAATTTGACCCAAATTATTGTCTCCATCCGTCAAAAGAACAATTAACCGACTTTTTGCACGAGAACTCCTCAAATGATTCAATGCGACGATCAATCCATCTCCAATAGCTGTTCCATCTTTCAACAATCCCACCCTTGCTTGTCCCAACCCATGCAAAAGCAATCCATCATCTAATGTAGGTGGCACAAGACTCAAAGGTTCCCCACTGAAAATCACAAAACCTATGCGATCATTTTTTCTATGCTCAATGAAAGTCTGAATCGTACTTTTAGCCACTTCAATGCGTGATCGATCCGCTAAATCCTCAATCTCCATACTCGCTGAAACATCCAAAGCCACGACAATATCAACACCATTGATACTTCTCTCTACTTGCTTGAAATAACTTTGAGGACGACAAAGCGCCAACACCAGACAACCCAAACTGAAATACTGAAGGCATTTCAGCCATAGCAAGCGGTACGAAGTGTCCAACGAAGCCTCAAAAGCAATAGGAAAAACTACAGAAAAAGGCTCTTTTCTTTTTCTCCAAAAATGCAGCAAAACAATCACAGGAATCAGCAAAAGAAAAAAACTACTGGCAAATCTCATGCACTAGGTCCCACCGAAGGAGGTTTTCGAGTCGCAATCACAAAGGCCCGAGCCTCTTCTAGCAATTGAAAGGGTTCTTGAGAAGTCGGAAGATGATCTGTAAATTTCACACGATCTAATTGCTCAAAAACACTGATAAAACGTGCCTTCCAATCTTCAGAAAGCAGCTGCTTTTTCTCTAAAACCATCAAAATTTCTCGCGTGGTAGATTCAAGTGCATCAAACTCAAACCGATCTCCCACATACTTTTTTAAAATTTCAGATAAACGAAAATAAAAAAGTTTAAAGTGCTTCTTTTGAATCCAATCTCTTTTCTCCAAAAGAAAGATAGCGTTCCAAGCTTCCTCATCTTCAGGAAGTTTTTTTTCAAGCTTCACGACACGATTTTTTCTTTTACGGTAAAGAACATACGCCCCCAGCAAAAGCAAGAAAATGCCTGATCCAAAAATCAGTAACATGACCTTGGGAAAACGAAGCAGCACCGGAGGCGCAAAATCCCCCCATGCTTCAGGAGCAGGATCATCTTTGCTGATGGCTGAAAGAATTTCTATCGGATAAGCTTTCGTCTTTCCGACGAACTTTCCTTCCGATTCAATGACAAGCTCCGGTAAAACAAGTTTCCCCGCTTTCAAAGGCGTCACTTCCATCCAAAAACCAGGACTTCTTTCTAGGGGCTCAATGACCCAGCCTGCTTCTTCCAAATTCGTCTCATCCGAAGCCTTCACGGTAAAAGGCCGAACGATTCCCTTCTGAGAAACGATCTCCAATACCAGCGTATTGCCTATCTGAACAGAACCAGCCCCTTCCTGCGCTCGAAGCTCCCAAGAGCTCTCAGCTGCTACAACAGAACTGACCCAAAAACAACTAACTCCGATGAATACGTGCTCTAAAAAAGCGCACCAAAGCCTGCACGTAATCTTCTTGCGTGGCAATCTCCACAGTTTCAATACGAGCTCCTTTCAAAGACTGGTTCCATTGGGCATCCCATTGAGAGATGAAAGCTTCAAACCACTTCTTAAAAGCAAAAGAAGAAGTATCCGTCCAAATCTGCTGACCTGTTTCCGGATCCCTCCAAAATAATTGACCTGCAGGAGGAAGTTTTCGCTCTTGCTCATCCACGATCCTCAACGCCACCACATCGTGTTTCTTGCCTAACCTTTTCAACACCAACTCGTAATCCTGAGCCAAAAAATCACTGATGACAAAGATAATGCTTCCACCTCGCTTCAAAAGCCTCTCCGTTACTTCCAAGGCTTGACGCAATTGAGTACCCTTCGTTTGAGACTCAAATGTCAATACCTCACGAATCATACGCAAAGCATGCTTTCTTCCCTTACCTAGAGGAATTTTTTTTTCTATCCCTCCAGCAAAAAGCAATCCCCCCACCCGATCCCCACTTTGAATCGCCACATGCACTAAAAGTGCGACAATATCCACCACACATTCTGACTTCAACCGCAAAGAAGAGCCAAAAGCATGCGACTGAGAGATATCCGTGACTAAAAAAACACTCAGTTCCCGTTCTTCATCAAATTTTTTGACTAAAGGCTCCCTTGTCCTGGCACTCACATTCCAATTGATATGACGCACATCATCCCCAGGAACATAAAGCCTATGTTCAGAAAACTGAACCCCATGCCCCTTAAAATGACTCCGATAACGACCACTCATCAGATCATGAACAGCCTTCCGAGCAACCATCTCAATACCGCGAATCTTCCGCCTCAGATCATCAGAAGGCATCAGGGAACCTCAATGCGCTCAAGGATTTTCTGAATGATCTGTTCACTTTCAAGATCTTCTGATTGCGCTTCAAAAGTAACCAAAACCCGATGTCTTAAGACATCGTAAGCAACGGACTTGACGTCTTCAGGCGTAACAAATCCCCGGTGCTGGATAAAAGCATGTGCGCGACTAGCATGAGCAAGGGCAAGCGTCGCTCTCGGAGAAGCTCCCACCTGAATATGCCGCTTGATATCTGGCAAATGGAACTTTTCTGGAAATCGCGTTGCAAAAACAATGGACAAAATATAATCCTTGAGCTTTTCATCC
>DAISZI010000084.1:0-1211 GCA_036824885.1 Oligoflexia bacterium | reverse complement strand
AAATCCTGAGGTTGGCATATCTTCCTCACCACCGGAGGCCTTCCAGAAGACATCCGATTGAGAATCGCCCTTTCCTCCTGCATCGATGGATAATCTACCTTCACCTTAAATAAAAAACGATCCAGCTGCGCCTCAGGCAACGCATACGTACCTTCTTGTTCAATCGGATTCTGAGTGGCTAAAACAGTGAACAAGGGATGCATAGGATACGTCGTCTCTCCAATCGTGACCTGATGCTCTCCCATCGCCTCTAACAAAGCGCTTTGAACTTTTGCAGGAGCACGATTGATCTCATCTGCCAAAACAAGACTCGTAAAAATAGGACCTTTCTTAGAAGTAAAATCACCTGTTTTTGGATTAAAAATCATAGTCCCCACCAGATCGGCAGGCAAGAGATCAGGAGTAAACTGAATTCTTTGAAATTCAGTATGAATGACTTCTGCTAACGTCTTAATGGTCAACGTCTTCGCGAGTCCAGGCAGTCCTTCCAGCAAAATATGTCCTTCACAAAGCAAGGCAAGTAGAAGTCGCTCCAAAAGCAACCTCTGACCTACCACCACCTGAGAGACCTCTTTTAAAATAGCATCTACAAAAGCACTTTTTTCTTGAATTTGATCGGTTAGTTCTTGAACATCGAGATTTGACATGCACAGGATCTTACCTCTGATCTTCATACCTGAAAAGAGGCCTCAGCATTTTTTTTCCTAAGCTCCGTTGAGGAAGCAAAGCGTCACAACGTTCAAAAACGACGAAAGACCACTATCCTCCTTCACTTTCTTTCTTCTGATGCTGCCAAATTTTCAGTCGCATGAAGGGCCTGAAGACCCCTTAAGTCCCTCTTCTTATGCTCCATAAAAAACCCTATCCTCAGATTCCAAGAAAGAGGCATCATGCGATGCAACCTACGACATTCATACGAAATTCCTTCATCGAACGCCAAAATTACTGAAACTTCTCGATTCGGCTCTTCGAAAGCCTCACGATCGAAGAAATCTCGTGGCAAAAAGATTTTTCAAATTTTCGGATCCTCCCCCACTTACCCTCGCCCAGTCAAACCTTAAGCAGCCTGACGCTGCTAAACAACCATGCTTCCTGAACCATCTTTTTGAAAACCCTCCTAACACTGAGAATTCCATCACTAATTTCTAATCAACTTTGGATCCTTTTTCGGAAAAGGTTCAGTTAACCCTTAAAGTTACATATTCAATGCA
>DAISZI010000083.1:0-7097 GCA_036824885.1 Oligoflexia bacterium | reverse complement strand
CTTGAAGCACTTCTTTTAAACTAGAACGCGCTTGGATCGCTGAATTTCGAAATAGGCTCTCTCTGACTTGATCCCAAAGCGTATCCGGAAGAGATCGTAAGCCCTCCACGATACCGTTTTCAAGATCATCTCTGAAGCCCTGGACTTTTTTTAATCGATCTTTCAGATGATCACTGTACTCGCTAAGTCCTTTCCTTCGTTCCTCTGAACTGGATGTCAGTCTATAAACTGATTGCTTAATATCTTCTTTCTTTTTCAAAATCAATTTTTGATAGTCTTCGAGCTTTTTACGAATGAAAGAATCGTAATTCTCATCACATCTTGATCGTGTTGATTGAATCGGTTTTTTAGAAAAAACTTCCGCTAAAGTACGCGAATTTTTAACGATCTCCTGCTTTTCTTTTTCACTCAAACTTTGTTTTTGAAGATATTGATCCAAATAATCAACCGAAATGACTGATTTTTCCTGAAGATCGTACTCAGAATCGTTCGGACTTTCATTCCGATCATAGCTATATTTAAAATCGGAAGGGATAGACTCAGTTCTTGGATCCCAGTAACGTGCATGATTTGCGCTATCATCCCTAGTATCAACGAAGACTTTGTGCTCAACACTTCCTTTAAGAAAATACCAATTTATAGCATTAAAAAAATCACGCAACTTTTCATCGAAAGTCGACCGTATCAACTCTACCGACGAATGATAGTAACTATTATTATTGGTAAATTTATTTTTCCATTGCGTTAAATTATCATCTAAATCGCCGCAAGATTTTAGTGTTAATTCCTTGAGCTCGACGCGAGTATCAGCACGATCGGAAGCAGCAATGGCATAGAGAAATTCAACCATGGAATGACAGCTTGTGGCAAACTTACTAGAATCCTGTTCTCGGTTCATAATAGGCTTCTGCCTGAGATAAATTCGCAACAAACTCAGGTATTCTTCTTTCAATCGCTGATTACCAAATTCTTCTAAGTACGATTGTCGAACTTCCAATATTTTAGCGAGTTGTTCTACAAGTGTTGATCTAGTATTTGATTTGGTATTATCTTTATAACGAGTAAGATCATCAATGCCAACAGAAATAGCATATAAATCCTTAAAACTCGAACCAACACCTTGATAAAGATTGACATCTTCGATACAACCATCCTTCAGAAATTTTTTAATTGATTCTTCATAACTATAACAATTGTAATTGAGTAATGGCGGACTAAAATTTGCTGGCTTAATCCCATCAAATAATTGAACTGGACCAAAATATTCTCCCTGAATCTCAGCAAAACGAGCTTTGTTTCTTTTACTATCAGGAAGTAAATCCTTTTGAGCCTTTAGAAACAAGTGCTCTAAATCCTCCGGGAGAAAATCGCTCGAAATTTTATCTCTTGCATTTAAATAAGAATCATATAGAGCATCCAGATCTTGCCAGTTGAACTTGATAAATTCTGAATCCTTTGGCTCATACTTCAGCTTTTTTTCCTGAGCTTCGTTTGGATCATACCAATAACGGTGATGAGATAAATCGTTCTCAATGATTAAAAAAGCGGCTCCTAGCCGTAGGGCAAGAGCTCGAGGATCGTGATCATTATTTCCCATTGAGAAAATCCACTCCAAAATTTTTCGTGCACTACTAGTAAACTCACCCTGATCAGAACGACTTCCATACAGAAGTTTACGCGCACGATCATAGGAATCATACTCGTCAGAATGCCCCCAAAGATGAATAAGTGCCATATAAAAACGATCTTCCCTCTCTGACAAATCAAGCTGCTGATGCGATGAATCGATCGACCAAACTAGTAACCTCTGAGAACCTCTTCCATAAGTATAGAGTTCTTTTGATCTTTCCTTTGTTGTGCCAGAAATTCGATCAAACCATTCAAGATCGTAGTGAACAAACAAACCTCGTTCAGGAGGATTGACTTTAAAATTCATCTCTGCAACAGCAATACGAAATTTATTTTCTTTCTCAAGAACAATAAAATGAGGAAAATCACCCCATTGCTCACTGCCAGGAGGAAGTTTCTGAGGGCTCCTAAGAAAATACCCCTCTCGCTCAGGGCATACTAGATACCCATTTTTCTCCTCAAAGCTCAGTGCAAATCGTGGAAGCTCCACTTTTTGTACAGTATTGTTGCTATTTATCCAAACCCACACGAAGCGAGGATCCTCAATACGATAAAGAAATGACAAAGATTCTTCCTCTTTCAAAGGCAATAAAGTAGTACCATCAATTTTTGCATGTCCTCGATCGTACTTCACTTTTTGAACTATTACGTTTTTTGTAAATCCACTCCCAACTACCCTACTTACTGCATAAAGACGATTATCTTTCGGATCAAAAGCAAGAACCTCTAATTTATTATCCTCAGCCTTCCAATTTTTTATTAGTCCTTCTATTTCATAAGCCGGTGGTGATTCATGATCAGAAAAATTAGACACAGAAACCCAGTTTCGATATCCCGGAATAACACCCCAATCATCTCGATCCGGGGTTCGTACAGGAATATCACCTTGATTGAAAGTAACTGCTCTAGCATTCACATCCTGATCATCAATAATTTCATACCAACGTCGACCCCATTGTTTTTGAATTTTAATGCGCGTACGATTTCCTGCTTCAGGATCTGCATTAATTCTGATTCTATGTCCTGATTCGACTATTTCATAACGATCTCCTCCTAACCAGGTTACATAAGAATGATCTAGGCTCGAAGACACCAATTCTTTAAAAAAGATGCTATCTGCGATAATCCCTGGTAATCGTTTTTTTTCCATCTGACCTTCAAGAATCTTAGGCCGACTAAGATCTACTGAAATAATTGACTTTTTGTCATCAGTACCGATCCACAGTTCTTCTTTTTTTTCCCATAAAAATTTCGAATCAGGGTATCCGAAATTACGAACAAGATGATTCATAAAATTTTGTTTTTGTGCATATTCTAAATGATTAATCGCTTTTTCTAAGCTATTGCGTTTGAATTGATAGACTCCATACACTGCATCCTCTTCGTCAGCTTCAAAATAGTTAGAATCCTCAAGTGAATTGAGATCACGGTAGATGACAGCTTCAACAAATAGTGCGAGGTCCTTCCAATCAAGTTTTTCAAAATTCTCAGAACGAAAAGTTCGAATAAGATCTCTGAAAACGATATTCTTAACATCTGAAATTTTTTTAACATTATTTAGAATCTTATGAAAAGCATCTCTCGCATGACGATTCTCTGGTAAGTCTTTTTCCCTTTCCGACTGATAGGCAAACTCTTCTAAAAGCTGGTGCATACGAGCAAAAAAAGATGCGGTCAAATAATCTTTCTCACTCAAACGTTCCTCAAAATTATTCCACGTAAAGTCTGAGAGCATGTGAGGCAAGTCTCGAGTATTTTGAAACTCTCTCAACAAAAGAACAGGCTGAAAAATAAGCGATTTAAATAAAATTTGCCATGCCTTATCCTGAAGGAGATAAGAGTTTCTACGAAAATATCCTAATGTCACCAGAGGAGGCCCTAAATGAAGAAGCTGTCTCTTCATTTCTAAGGTTGTAATAGCTGTCTCAGAAGTTTCTCTGGAACTTTTAAGCAATGGAATAGGTTTCCATGGCTCAGAAATAATTTGTCTAGAACTCAAGCGACGGTAAATGGGGATATCGTAAAAATAATAATTTTTATTATTTTCAAGGAACGCACTCCAAGGGTCAATGAACGAACGCTCTCCATGAATTTTCAAAGAAAGAAATGGATTACCTGTATATAAATTCGTATACTTAGGAAAATATAAAGGCAATAGATCTTTTTTTACTTCTTCTGGTATCCTAAAAGCGGACAGAGGCTGCTTAAAAATGTTATAATTATTCGTATAATATTTTTTGTCGTATGCAAATTTTTTTGCTTCTATTTCTTCTAGAGAAAAATTGATAGGTATCGAAATTCTGTGATAATGATTTACTTTAAAATAATAAGTCGACATTACTCCATTTAAACTCAATCTTTTCAGAATGGATGAAGAATAAGAGCTCGACAAAATGTAATGTGTAAGAAAAGTAATATCTCTTAATTCAAAAAAAGATTCCGATAATTTTTTTCCATAACCAATGCGATGACCGCTAATGCTATCAACTTCATAATGAAGCGATTGCAATATATCTCGCATAAAATTGCTATTTAACGTTTTTGCAGCCCATCGAATATCTCCCCAACTAGATTGAGTCGGTATGGAATTTGCAAATTGAGTACTCCATCCAGATGCTTTCTCATCTTTGTCATTTTTAAAAATAATTCGGTTAAAGCCTAATACATCTTTTGAATAATACAATGGATACCGTTCCCACTGAAAAATAGGATCCTGAACGCGCCCTGAATGTTCCTCTTTTTTCCAATACTTTAACATCTCTTGAAATGATTTAGTCCAGCGTCCCTCCACCACCAAATACGACAACCAGCTATCCTCGATCGAAATTTCCTCATTTGGATGCCTTAGATCCTTCGAAGTATCTGATTTTATGCTGAAGACTAGTCCTCTCAAAATTGGATTGTACAAACTAGGAAATGCCTGAAATTCTTTCCCTTCCTCTGTTTCCCCATAAAGCTGGATGACCCGATCAGCCAGAGTAAGAATCCGAATCTGAGTCAGGATGGAAACAGATGAAAGCCCTAAACGATTCGAAGGATCTAGCAAGCGAGAATTAAATAGCGCCCAATAATGCAATTGACTTAGATCATTTAAATGACCCAAGAATATTTTGAAATCTTCGGGTGTAGGCAAAAGATCCTTAAGAGAATCGTCGTCAATCGGAATCTTTCGAATGATCTCAGGAATACTCGTGAGAATTCTTCCCAGTTCACGGGGTCGATCTTCAGACTCTTCTGTATCTGGAACTAATCTAAGACCTACTTCATAGGATTGCTTTTGCTCTTGGGGTATCAATGCCTTCCAGAAATACTCAATTTTTTCATTCAATCGACGAGACTGTGGTGTCCAGCCTTCTATCTCCAAAGCTGGAAGTGAGCTCAGCAAATTTTCAGTCTTTGGATTAATCAGAAACCTGGGTATAGAAATCATCCTCTTAAATAAACCTTCAGATTTAATAGAAATCAGATTCTCATGGTATCCATAAAATAGTTTATCTTTTGCTAACTTTCGTATTTTATGAGCACCATCTAAGATCTTCCGATACTCATCAACACGAATTCCACTTTCTTGAATCATACCTCCATCAAGGTAACGCCCTTTCCAAGAAGGATCGACAGAGAGATTCCTAGCGAGTTCTTCTGCATAAAAAGTTAAAGACTTTTCTGCGAGTTTATGAGCAGGAACCACATCAACCAAGCGATCTTTATTCACTCTTAAGTAGTTATCTAATATGATGGATTTTACGAAAAACTCCAAGTGCGCTGCAAGAGCTTGATCCCGTAAATCCCAGGAATCTCGATAGGGAATAACATAGTATGAACAATTTCCCACCACTTGAGGCTGCAGAAAATCTTCAGATTTAATCCGATACGAGCTCTGATCACCGCCTAACTCAGAAAGAATATTATCGTAAACAAAAGGTATTTTAGAGTTGATTTCAAATCTATTTTGAAATTGCAAATCTCTCAAAGACTTAAGGAAAGAAAGTCCTTGTATTTTTTCTTTTGAAAGATCAAACTTTTCAACAAAAGGGAACACCCGCTTATTAGATCCATCTAGAATAGATCCATGAAATTGCAATCCAGAACCGCTATTATAAATACGAAATTTATAATTATTTTCATAGTGAAAATTATTGTCTCTCATGACTTGATAAATCACAGCATGACTATCAGAGCCTCCTATAAAATAAAACCAATGACCTGACTCAAGCTCCTCTACTCGTTTTGAAAAATTTAAATAGAATGCTTCTTGAGATTTCTGAAAATTTGATGTTAATTCTAAAGCAATCTTGGCATGCTCAATAATATCATCGAGCTTCTTAAAATCCATGTCTGCAAGAGGCGGTGCACGATCTTTTTCCCTAAGATGATAGACACTCTTGATATTACGGCAAGGATCTGCCTGATCAGCAGAAACGATATACTTTTTATGCTTGAACTGATTAGACAATGCTTCAAGGATCGCAATCCTAAGCTCCAGAAGAAGCTTAGATTGTTTAATAGTCTGGCCTTCTAATCCCGCCTCTTTTCCGAAAACATCACCCAAAACATGGAGTAACATTTTATCTGCGTCATTCGTTTCAGGCTTATTTTGATGCGACGATAAAAAGTATGAATTTAGAGAGAACTCATGTTGAGAAAAGTGTTGGGTCAGATCTTTGATCCGAAAAAAAGAAATTTTTTCTTGAATTTCTTGATAATTTATTCCTAATTCGGTAAGAGTTTCATTCCAAAAAATAGCATCTTGAGATTGAAGATTTTTATTTATTTTAAGAATGTTATTGTTAATTTTTCTCTTCAAGTATTCAATTTCTTCTTTTTTCGAAAAAAATTCTTGCGAACCGCTTTTTTTATAAGATATTTCTAAAGCCCCTAGGACTTTTCGAGTTCCCTGCTGTTGATTCTCGCCCCACTGCTTTTGATAGGCGTGATAACATGCACGCAAATCATCTAACTGAATTTGGTGCTTCATCTTCTTCTCAGATCGACCCCTAGTTCTAGTAGGTAAAGCAGTTAGATAACACGAAGGATTTTTTTGCTTCCATGTCCGATTAAAAAATGGCTCTATAGACTGCCTTGCTCGAATAGTGCTAGATTCGGATTCAAAATCTTCCCATTCTGACAAAAACCATGACCAATCTATAACCTTTGATCCTTCAAAAGGTAAAGGTGCAGATATATCGGAAGAAGTTCGAGATAAATTTGGTGAAGCTACAGGTGAAGCTACAGGTGAAGCTACAGGTGAAGCTACAGGTGAGGCTACAGGTGAGGCTACGTATGAGGTAAACTCTTGAGGCACGTTCTTTTTAGAGGTGCAGCCAGAAAATAATAGAATGAGATAAAAACCTAAATAGTGGATAAACTTCTTGTTTTTCATAGAATTTTCGTAACTCGTCAGAGGTTATTTCATAAAATCGGGGACTTTGTCTTCAAAAACCAACTTTAGTGCTTCGGTAGGGCTAACT
>DAISZI010000344.1:0-1695 GCA_036824885.1 Oligoflexia bacterium | reverse complement strand
AGGTGAAATGACCTGAGCCGCAGGTTTAATCATCGGTTTCTGAGGAGGGGGTGTTGCTTCTACGATTTTTAAAATGCTACGGCGAGGCGCCACCGGTCGAGGTGTCAGGACAATCGGAGGCCGAGCAGGCTTGGGAGGCAATGGCACTTGTTTTTCTGAAGCAGCTTCTTCCGAAGTTGCAGTCAAGCTCGCCGTTTTTACTTCAGGTACTAAAACTTCAGGTTCTTGGGCAGAAGGGGCTTGCTCTAGGTATTCACTCTCGGTTAAAATTTCCTCCGGGTGAGCTTTTACTTCTTTTTCCTCCATAAGCTCAGCCATGGGCAGGGCGCTGTCTTCTTTCTGCCTTCTTCGAATCACAGAAGCTTTTTTTTCTGTTTCAGTAGGAATCGTGACTTTTTTTTTCGCTCGTGTGGTGGTTTTCTTGGTAGGCTTCACGTCGCCTTTGGAGACTCTTAGCGCAGCGCGTGCTGTTTGAGCTTCCTCGATTCTCAGTTCACTCATATGGTTTTTCACTTTAATATTCAAAGAATTAAGCCTATCTAAAAGTGAAATGGAATCCATTCCCAGCTCTTTAGCTAGCTCGTAAACTTTGACCATTTCTTTTTCAGACATCACTTTTCTCCCTTTTCCTCGCCTTTGCTTGGCACGGTTGCATGGACTTTGCCTTCCCCATCGGATTGATTTTGATCAGGAGCAGGTGTTCCTACTTGTCGCATCATCTCACGAAGACGCTCTTCCGCAAGTGTCTTGGCATCTTTTGGAAGAGGTTGGGCTGTAAACATCCCTTTTGGATCTTGGTGATCAGAATGTACCTGCAGAAGATCGCCAGATTTTTCAATGACCGTTGCAGCTCGTTCTTTTAAGGTCGTTGCCATCTCCAGCGTACTGTATCCAGGAATTTTTTGTAAACTTTCTAAAGAAGCATCGGCTACCTGCTTGACGTTTAAGAAGCCCGCTTGATAAATTCCCTGAGCGATCGTTTCATTGACGCCATCGATGTGCTGAAGATTGAAGACTGCTTCTGCCGTACGCTTTTGAAGTTTTGTTTTAGAAATAATATCTAATCTCCAACCAGTTAGCTGAGCTGCCAATCGGACATTTTGTCCTTTTCGACCGATGGCCAAAGAAAGTTGGTCATCTTCTACCATGATCTCCATCGTACGGTTGCGCTCATCCATACGAACTGAGGAAATTTCTGCAGGAGACAAAGCAGAGCGCACAAAAATGACAGGATTATCCGAGAAGGGGATGATGTCTATCTTCTCTCCTTTCAGCTCTTGGATGACATTTTGGACCCTATTGCCTTTCATCCCCACGCAAGCTCCGACAGGATCCACATCGCGGTCTTTAGAGACTACCGAAATTTTTGAGCGTGCCCCAGGTTCACGTGCGCAAAGCTTGATCTCTACAATGCCCTCACGAATCTCCGGAACTTCCATTTCAAAAAGTTTCATGAGGTACTTAGGAGCCGTTCGTGTCAGGTAAAGCTGGGGACCTCGAGATCCTAAAGTGACGTCAGAAAGGTAAGCTTGAACACGATCACCCGGTTTAAATTGCTCTCCAGGGATGATCTCATTTCTGGGTAAAAGTGCATCCGTTTTTCCAAGATCAATGACTAAGTTTCCTTTTTCGATCCTGCGAGCAATTCCCGTGATGATTTCTCCTTTTCGGTAAACGTACTCGTTGTAAATAATT
>DAISZI010000343.1:0-1696 GCA_036824885.1 Oligoflexia bacterium | reverse complement strand
AAGAATTAACGAGGCAAAAAAATGCTTAATGGATAATGAAGAAGTATCAAAATTTGTTCTTGCTGAAGATGAGCGAAATTTTATTAAAACTATCCTAGATATAGAAGAAAAATTCTTCAAGATCGCAAACAGTGGAGCAAAAATCAAAACTGAAAATCCAACTTACTTAATCTCAAGGAAATGTTATTAATTATTCTTTGGATAGAAAACGTAGTTTTTCTCAATCTGAATTTCTCTAAAAATACCCAAACTAACTTGCTTTTCTATCACATTGTCACCCTTTGAAGCTTAGATTCATTCTCTGTTAATTCTAGGCCTTGGTTGCCCTAGCGCGAAAAACCCTTCAATCATTAGGCAAAAAGGCTTAGGAGCGGGATGGACTTGTAAAAGATGCTTCAACCATCAACTTAAGTTCACCTCACAAGGTGTTCAAAAAGCATGGGGAGGCATTATTGCCGTTTTTTTTGCTTCAGCCACTCAACGGTACCTTCGGGGACGTAAGGAGTGATGTCTCCTCCGTAATTGAAGATTTCTTTGACCATGCTGGAGCTAACAAAGTAAAGATTTTTTGTTGTCATCATAAAAAGTGTTTCTACATTAGGATTGAGTTCTCTATTCATGCTTGCCATCAGAAATTCATACTCAAAATCACTTGCTGCTCGTAGACCTCGAATGACGGCAGAAACGTCATGGTCTAAAGCGTATTGCATCATGAGGCCTGACCATTGATCTACCTTGACTCGGTTTCGTTGAGAAGTCACCTGACGAATCAATTGTACTCTTTCTTCGGGAGAGAGGAGGGGATTTTTGATGCTGGAACTTGCTACTACCATCGTAATTTCTGAGAAAAAATTCAAGCTGCGGTCGAGGATATCTAAATGTCCATTCGTGATGGGATCAAAGGAACCTGGATAAATAGCGCGTTTATTTTCAAATTTCATAAGCGATAACTTGTGATGAGGGTGTTTGCGTATTTTTTTTGTTTTATAGGTAAAAGTGTTTTTAACGGGGGTTTCATTTTTTCTGATTCTACCAATAAAAAACCCGAAGGCTTGAGTAAAATGCTCCAAGGCCAATCTTTAAAAAGTTCGTCTAATTCCTGCTGGTAGGGAGGATCTGCGAAAATCAGATCAAAAGGTCCTAATTTTTTTAGTTCAGGCAGAGACTGGTCAATGGACTTTTTTAATAGGATGGTTTGATTTTCCACGCCTAAGAGATGGATATTTTTCTGAATGCTTTGAAAAGCGGCAGGATCTTTTTCTACAAAAACCACTTTTTCGGCTCCTCGAGATAAGGCCTCTAAACCCATGGCTCCAGATCCCGCAAAAAGATCCAAGACCTGAGCACTTACGACTTGAGATTGAAGACTGTTAAACAAAGCCTGACGAATGCGAGATTGAGTCGGTCTTGTACGATTCGAACTGGGAGTTTGAATCCAACGTCCGCAAAAAACCCCTCCTGTCAATCGTATCACGGCCTCAATTCTATCCTAACGCTGTGTGCCTGGCAAGAAAAAGATTCTGTCAAATCCTTGTGCTGGGATGCAGGGTGAATTTTTCTGGTTGAAAAAGAGTTTTTCGTCTATCAGTGGGATTGTGAAAAAAAAAAGTTTGTTTTTTTTTGTGATTGTCTGGGGATGTGCGGGCCCTTCTTACGATCAGGGGGTGGCTAATTCACTTGAAATTCAATCGGTCAT
>DAISZI010000342.1:0-1703 GCA_036824885.1 Oligoflexia bacterium | reverse complement strand
TAAACCAAAAAAACTTACAATTTAGGCGGTGCGGGCAGCGCGTGGTCATTATATCAATTTATTTTTTTGGTTTGAGATTTTTCCTGCCCATAGCTTCTTCATGCGACTGCAGTGCTTTTGAGAATTTCTTAGCCTTCTTGGTTTCTGGATGACTGAAGTGGCATTTAGATAGCATGCTGAGCGTTTCTGCAGAATAGGAAGATCCACTCACTTTGAGTCTTTGCTTGGGTGCACATTTCTGAGAAACGAGGTAAAACACTTTTTTCAGCAAGACGAGTTTGTTGGCGCCTTCGGATGATTGACCCATTTGAAAACAGGGGGAGGCAGTCTCTTTGAAGCCTTGCCTGAAAGATTGCTTTCGTTTGGAATTAAGACTCCCTCTTGCTTGAGATTACACATACTTTAAACCGTTCATCAGGTAGCATGATTGCTTTTTTTTGGACGTCCTTGATTCTGGTCTAGAATTCCCTTCTTGCGCGGCTAAAACTGGATTGAGTATAACGGATGCAAAGCTCATAGGTGACACTGATCACCTATGCTTCCTTGGTTTTACTGGACGCCTCATCTCGGATTCTCTTAGCTTCCGTCTCTAGAAGTTGCTGGTTGGGAAAAATTCTGTACATAAGTGGGATATGATTCGCTGTCCAAGTCTCTGGCTTATTCTTGAGCTTTCGACTGTGAGGATATTGGACTTCTCCGTCGAGTGTTTTACGATAAACAAGAACCAGGTAAATTCCTCGTTCATTTTCTAGATCCTTGCAGCCACGGGTTAATATTCTATTCGTAATAACATTTTTACTTAAAAATTCACCTATAGTAGGCACGAATCCAAGTCTCAAATTTTTTTTCCTTCGCCGAAAACTTTTCGTATTTCGAAAGCTTGAAGGTAGTTGTAGTTAGCTCTTTTCTTAGAAATTTCCTATGTGATTCATCAAAATTTCCCAAAACAAAATCATCGGCAGAGGGATAGTTTGTTGTTTCACAAGGAAAAATATCTTCTAAAATACTTTTTGGAATAAACGTGTATTGAAATGCAATATTTTCTGGTGAATTTATTTCAATAAATTCTTTAAAAATTTTCGATTGAGAAACGCCTGAATCTTGAATCTCGTTGATTAATTGACCTCGAAAAGGTTCATAATTTGAAAATTGAAGCATATAAGGCACCGTATGCTGCGGAACATATATTTCTAATAATGTTATCAGGATGATGAGGATCTACAACAAAAGCTGCAAAAATAAAATAGAGACCTCTTCCCATTATTTGACCATCCATTAAGTTATCTTCTGCATGCTTGCTATTAACAAGTACTTCCATTAAACCTTCTATTTTTAAATTAATAAATCTATTTTTAACTAAGTGATGTACCGCCTGAATATATAATTTGTTATATTCTGTACGATAATCTTCTTCAATTAATCGAGAAGCTTCTTTTTTAAAAAAATCACGATATTTTTCATTTTCCGGACAATCTAAGATACTGTTGATTGCTTCATCTCTAATAAAAGTATGCCTTAAGCTATGAGCTGAATCTTCTACTGATTAAAAATTAAAATAAAAAGAGATACTTTCTGTATTGTTTCCTAAAATAAAATTTTTAAGAAGACTAGACTTAATGAGTCATTCATCAAAAATCATATCTATCAGCTTTTGTTTATCTCCAAGAAATCTAATTTTTTTCTTAGGTTTAAACCTAAGTGAA
>DAISZI010000082.1:0-7182 GCA_036824885.1 Oligoflexia bacterium | reverse complement strand
TGAAAGCGAACGAAGAAATCACCGAAGAATACATTCGTAAAATTGATGAAGCGGGGATTGATCGTGTGCAAATTCGATCGGTGCTGACTTGTCAGTCGCGCAAGGGTATTTGCAGTGCCTGTTATGGAAGAGATTTGTCTCGTGGACGTTTGGTGAATATCGGAGAAGCGGTGGGTGTGATTGCGGCTCAGTCCATTGGAGAGCCTGGAACGCAGTTAACGATGAGAACCTTTCACATTGGAGGAACTGCTTCCAGACGTGCTGAGCGTTCTAATTTGAACGCTAAGACGAAGGGTGTGATTAAATTCCATAATATAGTGACTGTACGGAATAAAGAAGGTCATTTGACGGTGATGAACCGAAACGGTGAGCTTGTGATTGTGGACAGTAATCAACGTGAGAGGGAGAAATACCCTATTGTTTACGGGGCTCGTCTTCTTGTGAAAGAGGGTGAAGCTGTGGATAAAGGGCAGCTCATGGCTGAGTGGGATCCTTATTCTAGGCCGATTATCACAGAAGTTTCTGGTAAGGTGAAGTTTGAAGACATTGAAGAAGGTCTGACGATGCGAGAGCAGTTCGATAGTGTGACAGGGCTATCTCATAAAGTTCTTGTGGAGTCGAAAGTTTCTGATAAGAGACCTAAGATTTTGATTGTTGATGAATCGGGAGAGGCGGTGAAGCTGGAAAGTTCTCAGCGTATTGCTCGTTATATGATGCCGGTGGGAGCCAACTTGGTCGTGAATGATGGGGATATGATGAAAGCAGGGGATACTATTGCTAAGATCCATCGTGAAACGACGAAGAGTAAGGATATTACCGGAGGGTTACCTCGGGTGGCTGAGCTTTTTGAAGCGCGTAAGCCTAAGGATTCCGCTGTTATCAGTGAGATTGATGGGTTGGTGTCTTTTGGAAAAGATACGAAGGGTAAGCGTAAGTTAGTGGTCACACCTGAGATTGGAATGCCTAAAGATTACTTAATAGGAAAAGGTAGGCATTTAGCAGTTAATGAAGGCGACTATGTTAAGGCAGGAGAGCCTTTGATGGATGGTCCTATCAATCCTCATGATATTCTCCGAGTGCTTGGGGAGAAAGCGATGGCTAAGTACTTAGTGGATGAAGTGCAAGAGGTCTATCGTCTTCAGGGAGTGAAAATCAACGATAAGCATATTGAAACGGTAGTTCGTCAGATGCTTCGTAAGGTGAGGGTTAAAGAAGTGGGAGATTCCACGTTCTTGCCTGCAGAGCAGACGGATAAGATCACGTTCGAAGCTGAGAACCGCAAGGTGATGCAGGTGGGAGGGGTTCCGGCGACAGCTGAGTCCTTGCTCTTGGGAATCACGAAGGCTTCGTTGAGTACTGAGAGCTTTATTTCGGCAGCCTCGTTTCAAGAGACGACGAAAGTGTTGACCGAAGCAAGTATCGGTGGTCGGGTGGATTCTTTGCGTGGTTTAAAAGAAAACGTAATTATGGGGCGTTTAGTGCCTGCGGGTACGGGTTTGTTGAAGTACAAAAGTCTTCAAGTGCACTTAGAAAAAGAGGAAGAAGTTGGGTCTTTTGAGCCCAAGGCGGATTCGATAGTAGTTTCTTTAGAGCACAGTGCGCATAGCGTTCAGTGATATTGATATCAAGATCTTCAGAGAAAGCAGATCTTTTCCGTAGGTGCTTTACAAACGGGATCGAACGTAATAGAAGGTAGTACTAGGAGCAATCTGAAAAAATCATTCCCTCAAAATTCTTGATCAAGAAAGAGGGGGAGGTTTTGATCGTTTCCATTGAGGCTTCTAGCCATTGTTAGAATAAGTGCGAGCTTAGCTCAGCGGTAGAGCAGGATCTTTACACGGTCAAGGTCGCAGGTTCAATCCCTGCAGCTCGCACCATAGATATTCTCTTTTTGAATTCTACTTAAGAAATTGTCTTGGGAAATTGGGTCATTAAAGCCTCATTGTTATAGCGATGACTTCGACGAAGTAGTCAGAACGAATCCGAGGAAGCTTCACGCTTGAGATCGTGAGTGCTGTTGGCGAGTTGCAAAATACTTGGTCAGTCATTTTATTTGTGGTAGAGTTGATTTTATGACGTTCACTGATCATTTTTGATGGAACTTTGTTCTATGTAAATGGTCTTTATTATAAAGGAGTGCCTATGCGTTTTTTATCTAAATACCTATTGATTGCCTTTTTGCTTCTGGGATCTTGGTCTTCTCAAGCTGATGTTAAATTCGTTGCTGATCCTTATCTGGGTTGGAGTTTTGGATCCTACAATAGTAAGGCATTCAGCAGTACCGGTGGTAAGTGTACCACTTTCAATGGATTGAATCCAGGGGCTCGGTTGTTGGTCAAGTACAATGACATGTTCTTTTTAGGTCCTGAATTTTCTTACATGCCTTGGGGGCAGTACAAGATTAATGGTGTCGGTACCACTCAATCAGGAGCCAATATGAAATTTGGGCTTTTGGTCGGAGCTGAATTGCAGAAACTAGTTCGCTTTTGGTTGGGATACAACTTTGTAGATAGAATACAATTTGCTGAGGGAGTTTTTGAACCCGAGTATAGTGCGTTGTTTAAGGGTTCTTCTATGAAGTTAGGGGTGGGTTATAGTCCTATGCCTCTTTTGAGTGTGAATTTAGAGTACATCCGATCCAGTTACTGTTCTACGACTCGAAACTATATTGCTAGTGCCGGTGGTAATACAGTTAATAAAACTCTTTCCGATGATTCTGTGTTCACCGGTGCGACGTATTTGCTTTCCGTAAGCGCTCCCATCGATCTTTCTTGGATGCTATAGTCTCTGATTTTACCTATTAATTGTATGTGTTAGAATGCCTCTCCCTCTTGGGAGGGGCACTTTTTTTTTGGGGTGAGCGGTTTTAGGTCTTCAGGGGGGAGTGAGCCAGGGGATCGAGGGAGTTCTCTATTCAGCAATGGTTGAATTGCGAAATTTTCAAAACACAGGCAGCAGTGAAGAGTCTGAGGGATGCAAGTCATTTAAAAAAGCTTAAGAAACTTGAGCAGAAAGATGCGCTAGGTGGATTTGTTTCTGACAGACAAGGCCAATCATGCTGAGGCAGTAGTTTTTAGGTTTTTTAGTGTTTTTCCTTTCGAGTAATGTGGTCGCGGCCATTTGTACTCAGACAATGAAGACATGGATTCTTTGGAGCGGGTATGGTTCAGGATCGTTGTCGCTTCGTCTTCGTGGTTGGTCTCACAAAATCACACTGTAAGTCGACAATAGTGCATTTATCGATCTTTTTGGATCAGAATAGAGTGTATGTTGATTTAGAAAACCATCAAGTTAAGATTTTCAGTAGGATGAAGAAAAAAGCTTGAGAGAATCAAGAATTTCCATGCATGAGTACAAAGATCTCCACTTTTTATTGTCGACAACCTCCAAAATAATCTATCTTTCATGGTCGTCTAAAAATTCATCGCTTTGAGTTGAATACTACCTCTTGCCTGAGGTAAGGCTCTCGTTTGTCATCTTTTCAATTTGCGATTCAGACTGAGCCTTAGAGCTTTTTTTGTTGCCTTGAATTTTTGAGATCCTGTTCCAAGCAATATAAGCTTCTTCGTATTCGGTTCAATCTTTGCTGCTCAAGTTTTTTTCAATTTTTTTTTGGGTAAATTTTGTGATTTTTTGGCTCAAAATTCTGTTGTCTTCCTATTTTTAAAACTTGGCAATTCAGCAATCTTGAAACAGGGGGCCAAGATGCTCCTTGAGTCTTCATTGGCTTTGTAGCTGTGTAATGTACTCAAGTAGCATTTTCTTTGGGAAGGACTCCGCCGATGCTACTTGTTCATGGGTGAGTCTATTTTTCGTTGGGTGGGTCAGTTTTCTATGCGTTGATATTTCACACCGAGCAATGCTTGTGACTAGGGGGCATTTGTCAAATAGTGCGCTTCGCGCATTTTGCTAGCAGTATTTTTGAGAGTTAGGTCTTTTCCAACCATTAGGCTGAGTTTTTGACGCATTTGTTTGAATTTTGATGCATGTTTTTTTCTGTATTTGTCCTGTTCGCAAGTAAATTGCTCTGTTTGGGTTTCTCTTGTCTGAGGTGGGAAGTTGAAGAACTTTTTCCTTGCCTTATCAGGGGGAATTTCTAAGTACCCATCTTTTGCTGTTGCTGGAAAATGGTTTGGCTTTGAAAATCCCTTTTTTGGGTTTTTTGTGGCTAAAATCTCAAGCTTTTGAAGTGCTAGTTTAAGCGTTGCATGGGAATTCTTTTTTATTTTTCTTGTTGTCTAGAAATTTTTGATGCCTAAGAAAAGACAGAAGCTTTTCAGACCTAGCTTGATATGAGTGTAGCCTTGTTTTTCTTTCGTTCATTTTTACCCTAAATTTACTTGGTTCTGAGCTGATTTCCAAAATCAAGATGAGCATTCAGGTTCCATGTATTTGTCGGTGAGCACCTTTACATCCATGGATCTGAGTCGGTTGCGTAAGCTATCAAAGAGTATCGTGATTGATGCAGAGAGATTTTTTCGAGCAGAAAGTTTGGAGGCTTTGGTGGGTGGGTATTCGGATTCTTGGATGTGAAGCAAGGAGTGCTCTCATTCTCTCATTTTTTGAGATATGCTATTCAAAAATTCTTCTTCCTTGGGTGAAGTGTGAGGGAGCTTCGTTGTTTCGTGAGTTTGAATGCCTTTGCATGGAAATTTTTTTTGGGCTTAGGTTTCTTCTGTGTTCGGGATGGTTTAAGTCTTTTTTCTTACGTGTGCAATGCTTAGGGGCTCTTTCTTCAAGAAAGTACTCTGTAGTGTTTATGATGCCTGTTATCATACGATGCGTCTATGCGTTTTTTATCAAAGTTTTTTTCTTTTAGGATTGTGGTTTTCTCACGCGCTTTAAGTTGTTCATTGAGTCTTACGTGGGTTGAAGCTTTGGATCCTTGAATACTGGTTCCGAGATTGCTCGTGTGCAAGATACAGCTTTCAATGGATTAACTATAGGATCTCGGTTGTTATTGGGTTACGATGACACGCTTTTTTTTTGGTCCTGACTTTTCCTATAGTCCTTGGAGGGAGTATAAAATTGCAGGTTGGGGTTCGGTTCAAACGAGCAACAATATGAAATTAGGTTTTTTTTGGATTTAGGTTCGAGAAGGGTTGTATTTTTGGATCGCACGAGTGGTATGAAAAATGTTCCTGGTGCGCTGATATCGTAAGGGTAAGTTCTGTTAAGTTAGGCTTAGGTGTTCTTGACGCGTGAATTTTCAGTACGTGATAACGAATTATAAAAATTTAGTTTATGATAAATGCTCTTTACATGAGTATCTTTTGAGCGCAGATGCCTTTGTACTGCCTGTCAGTGTTCTTGTTGAGTTGCATGGGACTTCGGTTGTCGTTCGGTGAGTTTGTATACCTGGGATGGAGCTTTTTTTTGGGCTTAAGTTTTTTTGAAGTCAGGGGTGATGAGCAATGGAGAGAGTAGGAGAAAAGACCAAAAGGCTTTTTTGTCTTGTTTGAAGGAGATTCGATAGATTGAATTGTCTTTTTTTCTCAAGGATTCGATGTGTTATTCAATCTTAAGGGGGTCTGAGATTTCCACTGAAAGATCTTGGCTCACACAAAGTACGAGTATAGCGATCCAGTGAGCATCTCTTCTGTGTGGTCCTCTTTTATGAAAACTCAGATTCAGATTTTTAAAACCCTTCATTTGAGGTTGAAGTAGGTGCTTGAGGGGAGAGTACTGCTATTTTCCTGCATGAATGTTCAGTCAAACAGCGAAGTGTCAATCCAGGAGAAGGTTCTTGGGTCTTCAAGAAAGTGCTTTTTGATAAGGGACGCTTATAAATGATTTTTTGGCAGGAGATTTTAGATTTTCATCAGAAGAGATCATGAAGATTTTAGGCTATGAGGTATAGGTGGGAGTGACAACTTGTTCGTAAAAAAGCAAAGAAATTTGCGAGAAAAAAATTCAGTTTTTTAATTTATGTACCAGGTGAAACTTCGGAAGTAGGGAAAGGGTTTCCTGGGTAGTGCTCAGTGAGGCTTGGAAAGAGTGTTGTTGCGAGCTTGAAGAGAGCTGAGCTTCCTTCGGAAGGGTAGACGCACTAGTATTAATGTATTTTTTGCAGGAGATTTTGAGATGAGGCTACAAGATCAGGGCAAGACCTGAGCCCTGATGCGTAGAAGGATTATGGGTTACGGTGGCATTTTCCAAGAAAAATTGTAAAAAGTGGATGAGAAGTTTGGTTTGAGGTGAAAAATGGCCTTTTCAGGGGGTGATTTGGGTCAGAGTACTCAAAAATCGAGGGGGAGTGAGTCAATCAATAGCAATTGAGTGGTCGAAAAAGCAGAAATTTTAAGAGAATGCTTTTCCGGGGTTGCACTGTTAAGATTTGTTTGCTATTTGTTCTGATTTATTGGTCGAGCTTTGAGAAAAGTATTTTTTTTTTTTTGCTAGAGGCCGTTTTATTTATCTTTTTAATTAATACTTTGGGTGATCTCAGATTATTTTTAAAAATAGATAGAATTTGCTAGCATAATTCTAAAAAATATTTTATTGTAGCGGCAACCGTAAAAAACTTGGGATTTTAAGTCCAAGAATGGTTGTTTGTTATTGCAAGTCAATATTGCAATTAATTGAATTAAATAATAGGAAGTATGTTATGAGAACTGTTAAAATAATGAGTTTGTCCCTTCCTCCTGAAATGGCGGATGAAATTAGAAGATTTGCTGCATCTGAACATCGAACGGTGTCAGAGCTCATGAGAGAGTCATTCAGGCAGTACCTGTCTTCTCGTGGAGCAAGCAGTAGCAGAAAAGAAGCACCTAAAGCTAGAGATGGCCGTAAGGTTCTTAAGAAAAAGAAGTTAGTGACTAAAAAAGTACGTTCTAGAGCTTAGTAGGCTCTTTTTCGGTATCTTTGCATAAGACTCCTCAGGGAGTCTTATGCTTTTTTTATTTCAAAATACATCGCGCTTTCGTTCGAAAGTGCATATTCTTGTCTACTTAAAACAATAAATTAATTCAATTGCTTTCTAATCCAAGAACATTTTTTACCCTTATCGGTGGGGAGCCTCAGATTTTCTCTATCCTGAGGGAAGTATCATTTTTTTAAAAAGGCTTAAAGCCTTCTCACGTTGTTGTGCATGTTGGACCATGGGTGTGGGATATCTCCACGGGGTTCGATCAGCATTTGGATCGTGAAGTGCTTGGACAGGAGCATCTCTGAGTTCTGGAA
>DAISZI010000081.1:5370-7188 GCA_036824885.1 Oligoflexia bacterium | reverse complement strand
GGCACTGTCAAAAGATGTTGCTTAGCAATCTTCTGTACTACTTCCTTTTGCCCAAGTCCCGGTGATACGGCATGTCAGGTAGGCTTTGGTGAATGCATCGAGCATTCCGTCTAAAACTTTTTCAGCATTTGATTCTACCCAAGAAGTACGATGGTCTTTTACCATTTTATAAGGATGAAGTACATAAGTTCGAATCTGACTACCCCAGGCAATGTCCTTTTTAGAATCTTCGATCTCAGCTTGTTTTTTTCGTTTTTCTTCTAAGTGAAGCTCATAGAGTCTGGACCGAAGGACCTTCATTGCCAGATCTTTGTTTTTTATTTGTGAGCGCTCCTGTTGGCAGGATACGACAATGCCTGAGGCAAGATGTGTGATGCGAACTGCAGAATCGGTTGTGTTCACCCCTTGTCCTCCCTTGCCTCCTGCTCGATACACATCAATTCTCAGTTCGTTAGGTCTGATGACGACTTCAAAGTCATCGTCCACTTCTGGAGAAACAAAGACGCTCGTAAACGAAGTATGCCTTCGGGCATTAGCATCAAACGGAGAAATACGAACCAGCCGATGCACACCTGCTTCTGATTTCAATAAACCAAAAGCATAAGGGCCGCTGATCAGCATTGTAGCACTTTTGATCCCCACTTCTTCTCCCGGCAGGGCATCCATTAACTGAACTTTAAAATTTTTTGCTTGGGCAAAGCGTTGGTACATCCTCAAAAGCATCTGTGCCCAGTCTTGAGACTCAGTTCCTCCGGCTCCTGCATGGATGGTGACAATGGCATTTTTTGAATCTGCTTCTTCACAAAGCATCCTCTGAAGTTCTATTGCATCCAAGTTTTTTGATAGATCTAAAGCTAATGTAGCAACCTCTTCAAAAACAGATTCATCCATCGATTCTTGAGCTAACTCAAACAAGGTCTGAATGTCCTGAAAACGTTGATCGCAAGATACGTACTGATCTATGCTCATCTCAAGTGAGGATTTTTCTTGTGAAAGAGCCCTCGCTTGACTTTGATGGTTCCAAAAGTCAGGTTGTTGAAAAAGATGATTTAATTCTTCCAGTCTTCGTTTTTTGACCGGAAGGTCAAAGTGAACCTCGAAGGAAATGGAGTCTTTCTTCCATTTGGCTTAACAAAGCACGGATTTCATGATTCGCTAACATCGCTTGCGCCTTTCAAAGTTTCTCATGAGAGATTCTATAACTAGACTTTCTCAGAAAAGCAATCTTTTGATGAGTCCTCTGTGACCATGTGCTTTCAGTAGCTGAGATTCCCAGTAGCGCATTTTTTTTGTTTCAGTCGGCGTTTCATGATCAAAACCCAGTAAGTGTAGCATCCCATGCACTAAGAGTATTTCAAGTTCTACTTCTGGAGTATGGTTCCATTCTTTCGCTTGTTTTTTTAAAACGGGAAGACAAACGACGAGTGTTCCCAGGATGCCTTGCTGTCTAAAAATAGGCAAGGCAGGAAAACTGAGTATATCAGTTGGGTATTTTTTTTTGCGAAATTGAGCGTTTAGCCTTGTCATGTGGACAAGGCTAACAAGTTCTACCTCCGCTTGCCAGTCAGAGGGGGGGCCTTTTTTTCTGAGTGTCTTAAATTTTTTTGTGTTAGATAAAATCCGATCTAGGAGTCCCTGGGACAACTGAGTCCACTTTTGCATTAGCGATGAGGTCCTTTTTTCATGAAACCCAAGTATATAACTAAATACCCTCAGGCGGAAGAAGCTTTAGGTCGTCTTTTAGATACAGTGTATCAATTAAGGTCACCTGGAGGATGTCCTTGGGATCAGAAGCAGACCCATCAAAGTTTAAGAAGG
>DAISZI010000081.1:0-5360 GCA_036824885.1 Oligoflexia bacterium | reverse complement strand
GGTTGAAGAAACTTGTGAAGTTTTAGATGTTTTGGATCGTATCCAAAGACCTGAAGATTTAGGAGATGACAAGCTCAAAGGCTCACTTCAAGAAGAGCTGGGAGATCTTTTGTTGCAAGTGCTGTTTCATGCTCAGCTTGCTTCAGAAGGAAACTACTTTTCTATTGAAAATGTTTTAAATGAAATCAATCAAAAGTTAATCCGAAGGCATCCTCATGTTTTTGGTCCAGAGGGTAAAAAAACTGATTCCACTGAGATTGCTTTGCAATACTGGGAAAAAGAGAAACAAAAAGAAAAGCCTCAAGAGGCGAGTATTTTGGATGGTCTTCCTAAAACACTTTCTGCATTGCAGCAGGCTTCGAGTACCTTGCAAAAAGCAAGTCAGTTAGGATTTCCTTGGGAAGAAGTGGAAGCGCTTTTTTTCAGACTTCAGTTCAAACTGACCCAGTGGAAAGAAGCTTTGGTTTCCTTAAAAAATTCTTTCCAAGAAAACCGAGATCTTGCTCAAGAGCAGAAGTTCGGTGATTTTTTATTAGATCTATGTGCTATGGCATCTTTCCTGTCTATTTCTACTGAAGATGCTTTGCGTAATAGTGTTTCTCAGTTTCAAAAAAAACTTCGTTATGTAGAAAGACATACTCGATTAAGTCCTAAAAAAGACCCTAGCTTATTGTGGGAAGAAGCCACTGTTTTTCAAGCTATTGAAGTTTGGGGCTTAACGGGAGGAGTGGCATCTGGAAAGTCAGAAATTGCTAAGCTTTTTGCTGCTTCGGGTGTTTTTGTAGTAGATGCAGATGCCATTTCAAGAAAATTGCTCGAGCAAAAAGATTTGTGCGCTGAAGTTCAAAAAAAATTTGGGGTTTCAGATCGATCTGAATTGCGAAAGCTTATTTTTTCTGATGCTCAAGCGAGAAAAGAGCTTGAAGCATTGCTTCATCCTAAAATTCGACAAGAAAGTTTTAACTGCTTTAAGAATGCCATCTTTTTGAAAAAAAAAGTGGTCATTTACGAAGCGTCTCTTTTAATTGAGACAGGAGCTCATGAAGACCTTGCTGGTTTGATAGTGGTTGAAGCGCCTGAATCCTTACGATTGGAGCGTTTGATCAAGCGTGATGGTATTTCTATGGACTTGGCAAAGAATATGGTAGCAGCTCAGCTTTCTGATGCATCTCGTCGTTCTTATGCTTCGGAAGTCATTAAAAACATCGCTTCTTTTCATGACTTGCAATTACAAGTATCTGATTTAATGAATAAAAAAAATTGGGTTTCTGTTTAGTCATTGTTCAAAAATAACTAAGCGTCGGGACTGATGAGAACAAGGCTGTGTTCTACTGAGAATTTAAGATCCATTGCAGCTGGCTCAGAAGGTAATAAGTTAAAAGTTGCTTGATTGTGACTTTTTGAGGTTTGACTCCATAATTAATTTCAAAAATTTACTTTTGGCACTGTGAATAAAGGAGTCTCTATTAGGTTGTTTTTTTGACAATGCATTTTAAATGCATGGTCCATGATTTTATTGGACGGAATCTTCTTTGACCCTGAAAGCAACCAATGTTATTGCTGTTTTTGGTAAGAAAAATGTTGAGATAAAGTATTTTTAATGCTTCGAAAGCAAGCTCATGAAAGGTAAAGATGCGTTTTCTAGTCTTGTTGGCTTTTTTTTTAACAGGGTGCAATATTTATAGTTATTTTGACCGTCCATCAGGAAATGATCAAATTCTTTCCAAAGCAAGGGCTTGCCTTGATGAAAGTGATTATGCTTGCGCTTCGTTTTATTATGAACGTCTTTTTAATACTAATTTTTCTGACGTTGCGCGGTTAGAATCTGTTTTTTTGATTTTGAGTCAAATGGGATTTGAGATTTCTTCGTTGGTTGGAGATATTATAAATAATAGCAATAGCATAGGCTCACTCATTACTTCAATTACTGACAATGTCATTCCAAATTCCGGAGCTTCTGCAAGGGTGAAAATTTTTAATAATTATAAAAGCATCGCTTTCATTCATGATATTCGTCTTCAAGGCTTTGGAAGATTTATTAATTCTGTTCTATTTATTGCTGAAATTTTCGCTGAATCTTCTATAGATTCAGTTCATTTTTATAAGACAGATTTAGTTCAAGATCCTGTTTTATGTGCATCATCTATTACAGCAAGTGGATGCAGTGCGCCCGCAGGTTCTAAGATGGAGGCAGGCTCTTCTATAAGTTTAAGCATTGATCCAAGTGCGTTACTTGCTGAAGTTCCTAGTCTTAATATGATTGTTTTTGGAATGTTTCAATTATCAAGTGCTGTTTCTCAAATAGAAGGCTATGGTAATTTAAATTCTCAAATTCAGGCGTTTGAATCTCAGGTAACAAGCAATGTTGGATCTATTCAATCTAATGAGTCGCAATTTAGGCAAGTTTTAATTCAATGGAATATTGGAGGATAGCTGGTTGTTTTTTAGTAGAGTTCATTTTTTTTTATTGATTTTTTCGTCGTTTTTTTTTGCTTTAGGGGCGGTTGCTTTAGATGCCATTGTTCGTCCTTATCAAAGTGTTCGAAGTGTTGGTATGGGTGGCGTTAGGATGTCCACTGGATTGTATGAAGAAAATTTTTTCAATAATCCTGCTCGTGTCAATGCAAATCCTTATTCAAAATTTACGTTAATCAGTGCTATGCCCTTGGATATTTCAAAATCGACAGTTCAAGATTTAAAAAACTTAAAAAATCAAAACTACTTGAATGTATTAGAAAATGCAGAAATTAATAATATTTATTATCGTTTTCAAATAACGCTTCCTTCTTATTACTTAGCAAGTAATGAAGAACGAGAATGGGCTATGGCTTTAGGATTTATTGCAAGCTTTCAGTTAGATGCTGCTTTAAGAAAGAGCTATAATCTGAATGTTGATAGCATTTTAGATATAGGGCCTGCTTTAACGTATGGAAGAAAATTTCTAAAAGATGATAATCTTGCTTTAGGAATTACGGCTCATTTAATTAGTAGATTTGGAGCAGATCCCAGTTATGGTTTAATTGATTATTTAAGAGGAACACAGCTGACTATCACTAGTTTAGAGGGTAGTGGAGCAATGCTTGATTTTGATTTGGGAGGAACTTACGATTTAACTAAAATTTTTAATTTTGATGTTAGTCTTGCTATAGCTATACAAAATATTTTAGGTGGAAATTATTCAAATATTCGTTTTGATGTATTTAAAAATCAGATTCGACCTCCTTCTCAACCAAGAAGTCTTGGATTGGGTATTGCCGGAACTCGTTCTTCTTTTGGACTCTTTGGTAAAACAACCCTTGCCTTTGAAATTACCGATATTGGTAATAATATCAACGGAAGTTTTTATCGATTGCTTCATTTTGGTGGAGAAGTGTATTTGCTTAGTACTTTTTCCGTACGAGGTGGAATCAATCAAGGTTATATGACAGCGGGTATTGGATTAGATTTAAAGTATATAAATATTGATTTATCGACTTATGGAGAAGAGTTATCTCTTAATGCTGGCAATTTTGAAGATCGAAGATATGCTATAAATATCAATTTAAGTATTTAGTTCACTAATTATGGGCTTGATTTGGATAAATATTTAAAATTCTGATCTTTCTAATGAGCGTGCTTTGATTAATTCTTAAGTATCGAGCTGTTGCTCCGATCATTCCCTTGTTTTTTTTTAAAGCTCGCATAACGTATTCTTTTTCAAATTTTTTTGAAGTCGCATAAAAATCATTTGTTAAGATGATTTCTGCTGTTCCTAAAGTATTTGATGATTCATGGATTATTTTTTTGTTAATCTCTTTTTGAAACCAAAGAGGAAGGTCTTGATAGGTGATAGTATCATTTTCTGAAGATTGAATGGCGTATTCGAGAATATTTTTAAGTTCTCGAATATTTCCTGGCCAAGCATATTCGTGAAATTTTTCAATTACTTGAGGATCAATTTTTGGTACTGATACATTAAAAAGAGATGAGATATCGTTGAGACATTTATGTAGAATCAGCGAAAAGTCTTCCATTCTCTCTTTGAGTTCCTTGAGTTCAAGAGTAATGACTTTGAGTCTTTGAAGGAGGTCAGCTCGAAATTCTAAATTTTTAACGGCTTCGGTTAAATTTTTATGCGTTGCTGCAATGACTCTTGCATTGACGTAGGTGCTTTCATTGGCTCCAATACGAAAAATCGTTTTAGATTGTAAAAATTCCAGTAATTTTGCTTGCATTTTTTGAGAAAGTTCTCCGACTTCATCCAAAAATACAGTTCCTCCTTGTGCAATTTGGAGACGTCCAGCACGACGTTTGTCTGCTCCTGTGAATGCACCTCGTTCATGTCCGAATAATTCGGATTCGAAAGTTCCTTCGTGTAAAGTCGCTAAATTTATATGAATAAATGGATTTGATTTTCTTAAGCTTTTTTCATGGATTTCTTTTGCCAAAGATGTTTTTCCCGTTCCGGTGGCCCCTGTAATGAGTACAATGCTATCGCTTTGAGTTGCAATTTTGATCGATTTTTCTAAATAATTCAGTTCTGTCATAGTTCACCTTTGGAATAAAAAATTTAAAATAATTTTGTTTAACTTTTTTGCATTACAAGACCATGTAAGCTAGACAAAGATGAGTCGTTTTTGTGGCGTACACATGAATCAATAAAATTTCAAGTACATATTTTACATTAATTTATTTTTTTTCAAAAGCTCATAGAATGCAATTGGGTTAATTCAAAGAATATTCCATATAGGGATATAGATCGTTTTCTCGTGCTTTGAGAATTTACGAAGATCTCTATGAATACTTGAATGTGACTGAGTATTCTATATAATTCTTTTTAGAATTAAAAGGATTTAAAGTTCATCATGGAGTCTTCGATTTGACCTGAAGCTCAGAATCAATGGGAGTCTTTCACAGAAAAAGATTAAGCTTGAAAGGAATGTGTCAATCAAGTGCTTTCTTATCAAAAGATCTTTGGAGATCTGATTCTTTTTGTATTTTCTGATTGCTTTTAGCAATCGCTTGAAAAGATTCCAAGCGCTGTTTTCTCTTGCTAATAAAAAAATGCAGGATGGCAATTGTGTAGAACGGAGCCTATATAAATGATTTAATCAAACTGTCTGAATAGTCATTTTGAAGCGCTGTGCAAATATTAAATAAAGAAGAAAAATGAGTTAATGAGGATCATATGGAATTTAGATAATTTTTTTGGAATGACATAGACAGATAATAATTTCAAAGAGCATCAAAATAAGTATTGGTTTCGACTTGTAGTGGGGTGTTTCGAGTTTCAAGTTTTTTATAAATTTAATTAATTTATTTGTGTGCCCGGCATATGCAATAACTAGTAGACGGAATGCGAGTTCCTGCCCCTGAAAGTA
>DAISZI010000002.1:9167-28402 GCA_036824885.1 Oligoflexia bacterium | reverse complement strand
AGAACATGGCCGTGGTAGAACTTGCAGAAATTCACTTTCAGCATGGACTGACCATCATTTCAGGAGAGACTGGAGCAGGAAAATCCATTTTAGTAGAAGCCATGAGTTTACTTCTCGGAGTGCGAGCAAGCGCGGACTTGGTGCGCTCTGGCTGTGAAGAAGCCACGGTCGAAGGCATTTTAGACACAACCCAGCTTCCACAAATTGCTCAAAGACTTGAGCAATTGGGTTTCGAAAAAAACCAACAGGTACTCATCAAACGCACGGTTCACCGGGGAGGACGCCACAGGGTCTCCATCAACGGAGAACTAGCAACGGTTTCGATGCTTCAGAACCTTTGTGAAGGACTCATTGATCTATGTGCCCAGCACGAACACCAATCCCTGCTCAAACCTAAATATCAACTAGAACTACTTGATTCGTATGCCGATCTCAAGAATGAAGTCCAAGCATTCGAGGATACCTTTTTGCAATGGCAAAAATGCTTGCGCGCTGAAAAAAATTTTGAAGAAGAGCACTCACAAGAAAAAATAGATTTTTTAAGCTTTCAAATTCAAGAAATTGAAAGCGCCCAAATACAACCGGAAGAAGACGAACTTCTTCAAAAAGAAAAAAAACGACTCCAATCCACTGCCTCCAGGATCGATCTTGCCGAAAACGCGCAAACCCTCTTGAGCTCTGAAGAGGGAACGCTTACCTCTTTGCAAGCCTGCATGGCGCGATTACGCGCCTTGCAGGCCTTAGATCCTCATGCAAAAATCTTCTTAGAAAGTTTAGAAAGAGCAAAGTACGAACTCGAAGAGACCCTCTCCGAACTGCGTCGCTACCTCACCAGTACCGAACCTCAACCCCAAGCACTAGAACGCTTACAAGAAAGACTCTCCTGCATCGCTCAACTCAAGCGCAAATATGGTCCTACGTTAGAAGCAATCACTCAAACCCTGGAGCAATGTAAAAAACAGTGGTCAAAATGGCAATCAAGCCAGGAGCAACGAAAAATACTTTCCCAAAGACGCTCTGAACTCGAAGCCATCCTGCACGAACAAGCGAAAAAGCTCTCAAAAGCACGTGCAGAAGCTTCCCAAAAAATGGAAAAAGCCATCACACAAGAACTTCAAGAACTGAATATGCCAGAGGCGCATTTTATGCTGGCAATCTCCCAAGAAGCACACTGGCAATCTTCGGGCGCGGACAGTATTCAATTTTTAATTCAAACCAATCGAGGAGACCTCCCACAGCCCATTGGAAAAATTGCCTCAGGAGGAGAACTATCTAGACTCCTGCTTGCCATACGCCGAGTCATCTCGGACCGAGGAGGCATGGGCGTCTATATCTTCGACGAAATCGATACTGGCATGGGAGGTCAAACCGCTTTTGAAGTGGGGAAAAAATTAAAATCTGTGTCTCAGTACCACCAGGTCATTTGCATTACCCATCTGCCACAGATTGCAGCCTTTGCCACCAACCACCTCGTGGTGAAAAAATCTATCTCAGAGAAACGAACCAGTACCGAGATCTTCCCCCTTTCCGAAAAGCTCCAGCACGAAGAACTCGCTCGCATGCTCAGTGGCCCTCAGCTCACCGCCAAAAACCTAGCCACTGCAAGAGAACTTCTAGAACTTGCTCAAAAAGCTCAATGATCAGGAGAAAACCAAGACTGCAGACACTGAAATATTTGAAAGGCAGCAAATTCTGAAGCAAATAGCCTGACTTCATCTCCACGCAAAGACATAGAAGCCGTGACCTGCTTTTCTCGAGTGTTATCCAAATTCATCCAAACACGAACAGAATCTTTCCCTCTAAAACCGCTACCTGCCCAATAATGCTCTAAACCTCTCAATACCACTCGAAGACCAGGCATCACACTAGAAGTAAATGTAACAAATGCCTTATTTTCAGGAGCTAAAATCAAACTAGAAAGCAATCCCCCCGTAACCTGATCATCAACCGCAATCGGGATCTTTTTTTCTGATAAATAGCGCCTTAATCGCACGCTCACAGGCTCCAAGGGAGGTTGCCCTTCTGCAATCAAGCTATCTCCAAAACCTTTCCCAATCACTGAAATCAAAGCCTGAGATTCCTGCTTGCTCCAAGTAGCAGGAAATCGCACCTTCACATATAAATAAGGATAAGACCAACGGTACCCCGTCTCCAAATCAGGCGCCAAGGCCACTCGGTCCACCTCAGCAGCCACATCCCCTTCCACCACCCCAAGCAATTGCCAGTGATGGATCAAGGAATCCGTGGCGTAACCCTTTTCTAAAAGTAAGGGCAAAACACACTCGTTGAGCATGGGCAAAGACTCATGAGGAGGTCCGGGCAACACAAAAAGATGCTTCTCCCCCAATGGCACCATGAATCCTGCAGCAGTCCCATGACGATTCGGAAAAATCTGAGATCCTTCGGGAAAAAGCGCCTGCTGCCGATTACTCTCATGCATAGGAAGTCCAAACGCTTTAAACCGATCCACAATCACAGACCAAGCATGCTCATTCCATTGCAAGGGCAATTGCAAAGCAGCACTCACAGCAAACCGGGTGTGATCATCAGAAGTTGGACCCAGCCCCCCTGTAATAATTAACCCATCGACCCCACCCAGTAAGTCTTCGATAGCGGCCGCAATGCAATCACGAGCATCCAAGACCATGCGATGCTCAACCACACGCATGCCACTATCCGTCAATTTACTTGCTATCACCTGCCCTGCGGTATTTAAAACCTCACCGAACACCAACTCAGAACCAGTCGCCAAAACAGCCACGCGCAAGGGCGGCATCACTAAAGAATGATTCTTTAATTTTTTTTCCATAAAAAACAATTAGTTAAGCTTCGTAAATCCAATTTCAAACTTTGACACACTTTTACATGAATTTCCAAAATAAATCAATGCCTTCATCCCCTTCCATCCACACAGTCCTTTCTCAAAGAGCTATGATTGATTCAAGTAATTCAGTCAAGAAGCCGAACCTTATTTTAAGAAGGATCAATGCTAAGAAAGCTGCCCAGCTTCTTAGCCTTTTTGGGAGGTTTTATGGGTTTACGTATTGCAACCAACCTAGAATCAGCAACAGTGCAAAGAAATTTACTACGATCAGAAAGCGCTCAAAAAAGCAGTATGGAGCATTTAGCCTCGGGTTCTCGAATCAATCAAGCAGCAGACGACGCAGCAGGACTGGCTATTTCAGAGAACATGAAAAGTCAAATGAAATCCCTTCGGCAGGCCACTCGCAACGCCAATGACGCTATTTCTATGATTCAAACAGCAGAAGGAGGCATGAACGAGATCAGCTCGGTGCTCACACGTCTTAGAGAACTTTCTGTGCAAGCCGCATCTGATACTGTAGGACATTCAGAACGAGGATTCATTGATAAAGAAGTACAGCAACTCAAAAAAGAAGCAGAAAACATTGCTCATACCACTGAATTTGATGGCAAAAAATTACTCTCCACCAAAGAAAAAATAAGCTTTCAAGTAGGCACTCACAACCAAGACAGAGAAGATCGCATCGAATTTGAAACAGACAAACTCAACACGACAATTGCTAGCCTCGGAATTTCCGATATCCACACCAAAACACGTGAAGCTGCGGGAGACAACCTCTCGCAACTTGACGAAGCCATTCAAACCATATCCGAGCACCGAGCCACCCTAGGTGCTATGCAAAATCGATTGCAATCCAGCATCAGCAACCTCAGCACCTACCATGAGAATTTATCGAAAGCCAATAGCCAAATTCGTGATGCAGATGTAGCAACTGAATCGGCAGAATTAACAAAAAATAGCATCCTCGCATCAGCAGGGATTTCTGTCTTAGCTCAAGCAAATCAAAACAACAACAATGTGCTAAAACTGATCAATTAAAATGCCCCAGCAACTGGAGACTTCGTCTCCAGTTGCCCCCCTTTAGAAATCAGCAACGACCCAAAAACGTCTCTTGCCAGCAACTACTTGCATGCTCAATCGAAAAGAAGGAGCTCAAAAATGACAAAAAATCAGTTACTTTTTTGAACGACCCTAGCATCGGAGAAAAAAGTCAGCCATAGCGTCTGAACTCTTTGAGTCCTTCATACAAGATTACAAGCTGGCATAAGAAAGGCACAATCAAACTTAAGGATAAAGAGCGATGCGCAAAAAAAAGCAGAAATTCATACACATAAAAATACAAAGAAACAAAAAAATTTCTTGATCATCCTAGCCAGACCTGAAGAAGCTAAAAAACGTTATGGAGTTGACTAGTTTGCAATGAATTAGTATAGCTAATCGAATTTTAAGACTATGCTCAAGCTGTTTCTTATTCTGATATTTTTCAGTTTTCAAGCTTGCTCTCCTTTTTCTCCTGAAGGAAATAGCAGAAATGCCGTCAACATGCAGCAAAAGCCAGAAAGGAAAGCTTTTCCAAGGGATGAGAAAAAGAGCCAGGCCCTTGGAATTAGCAACATTAAGGCTACAAACTGCTATATGAATACAGCCTTGAAGCTTGTGCGGCAAGCGAGAAGATTTCACAAACTTAAAAAGGAAGAAATAAAGCAAATACAAGAAAGAGCAACAAAAAGTCATGAAAAAATTGAAACCATTGTGAATCAATGGATTAAAATTCGGAAAAGGACCTACTGGAAATATTAATAAATCGATTGACGATCTGTTATTTAATTTAGAAATCAATATTCCAAAACCTGATTCTGTGTTTCGAATTTTTTCTCCCGATCATTCGCTTTTTACTAATTACGACGAATTATTAGAAGAACTCAAGAAAGAGAATGCTGAACTCTAATCTTTTAGCGATTTTAGGTAAATTTACTAAAGAATTGATTCAAACATATCTTCGTTCTTTAAATTCAAATCTTTCAGAAGAAACTTCGTTTGACAAATTATTTACCGATAGTTACGATGCTCTGCTCACTCAACTTGATCAAAACGATAAAGATCTCCAAGAGCATAAAAAGCCTATTATTCTCTTGAAAATCGAAACGAGTTAGCAAGCATCATTTTTCATTATCTTGAAGTTAACAGAGGCCCTTTTCATGGAGATGAAGGAGATCAACAAAGTTCGTCTATTCTCATGGAGGCGCTCAGTGATATAAATTATGATTTTAGCACAAATGACAATTCAGCTTTTGATGATTCTAAGTATATAATTTACCATATGCATACCACAGAAAACGCTCACTCGTTTAGCCAACCAACAATGGCAAAAGAAAAACAACATTACCGATATGCGTTCTTGTTACGGGGACTAAAGGCGCTTAGCATTGATATGAATAGCTATATTACCATGAGCGAAATATTAAGTTGTTATTTGAGCGATCTATTCAAAAAAGAATTGGCCAGTAATAAGTACATTGCAAAAGACATAACCGATCACGCTAAAATCAACACACCCGACACCGTATTCATTGATGCCACGGAAATAGCATTGGACTCTGCCATGAGTGCTGATTTCAGACTCGGTTACTCCCTGAGTCAGGTAAAAATTGAACCTAATAATATTCAACTAAGTTTTTATCGAAAGAATCCGGCGGATAACATCATTTCGAACAATGATCGGTTAACCTCCGAATACGTCATCCAAGGAGCAGGCCTTCATTTTGGATCTGCTAATAGTGGACATTGGATCGCCCTCATCAAAAAAGAAAATGGCCCAACTGCTCAATGGTTTAGACACGATGACAGCAGCGTCTATTAACAAGAAGATCCTCTGCCAACAATGAGTGAAAATGGAGTTTTCTTTCTTTATAAAAAAAATAAACACTCAATAAGAACATATTCTTGCAAAATCTAGCTCAAAAAATACATTAAATCGCATCAATGATCTGCGATGCACTTCACAGATTTGAGACATTACTCCTGCACACAGATACCAAAGCACCATGCATCGAAGTGAACCTAAGTCTTCCATCATTTTTAATCATGAAAAAAATTTGAACTTAGCTCAAAAATTAGGTAATCTTCGGGCAGCAAGTCCTCAGAGATAAATCAAATTTACCGAAATATCTGCCATCGGTCGCAAAGTAACCGCTCACCAGCCAGAATTTTACCCGATCTCATTTTAGACACAGTTACATGAATTGCTCTCCCTAAGTTTATACCTAAACAATCAATCTCATGTAGCTTGCGAAACACATAAGCAATTGCCAGCCTATCAGCTTGGGTTAAGATGCTTTTTCGTTCAATGCCTCATCACAAAACCAAATCCCTCGAATAAGAATTTAAAAAAAAATCTAAACAACACATGAATCCAAATTTATTTGATTATTTTTTAATGGATCAGTATACTTGCTCACATTGGAGTTTTAACTTCGTGATCCAACTTTTTTTTGTCATTCTATCATTTTTTAGCTTTCAAGCTTGCTCTTCTCAGCGTGTTGAAAAAGGTGATGCAAATGAGCATCAAAAACAACCACAGATAAATAATTCTACAAAGTATGATCAATCGAGTGAAGCAGTCAGAATTTACAATCCTAATGCGCACTGCTATATGAATACAGCATTGAAGCTTTTGTGGCATGCAAAAAGATTTAAAAAAACTTAAAAAGGAAGAAATAAAGAAAATATTAAAAACAATTATAAAAAAATCGCAGATATCATAAAACAAGGAGTTGAAATTAGAAACAAAATAACTAAAAAAGAAAATTCTGAATCTATCAAAGAATCAATTGAGAGTTCTTTAGATGCTTTAAAGTTTCCAACTAAATCTGAAATTTATGACAGACCTTTAGATATATTATTTTTAAAAAGTCACGATACTCTGCTTGAACATTTAAAACAAAAAGAAAACTCTGCCTATATTCTAAACCGATTAACTAATAAATTTATTATGAGATTAATTCGACAGCTTTTTTTGTCTTTTAATCTTTTTGTTTCGGAACATGAATCTCCATTTGATCGTTTATTTATCGACAGTTACAATGTCCCCCTTACTCAACTAGATCAGAACAAAGAAAATGTCGACAATGACAAAGCGCACACTTATTCTTCTGAGGATCGAAATCAATTAGCAGGCATGATTTTTGATTATTTTGAAATTACAAGGGGTCCTTTTAATGGAGATCACACCGGACAACAAAGCCCGTCTATTCCAATAGAAGAGCTCATCAATGTGGGCTATAATTTTAGTAAAAACAAAAACCCTTCTTTTCTCCAGTCATACACAAGCCCTTTATAAAACAAATAATACCGAAGAAGTTGCATTATTTGAAAGAACCATACTGCTTCCACTAGGTAGAACTACTTATCTCTCATATAAAATTACCAGCCCTCAACGAACTATCAACAATAGGTAAGATTGACAAGCATAACGATGATGAAGAAAACACTATAAAAATAAACGAAATATTAAAAAATACTTGGACAGACCCACACAATCCCATAGAAGCTAGCAAGCTTCTTAATGCAAAAGTAATATCAGTATAAACAGTCTAAAAAAAGAAGAGAAAAAGAAAAAAACCTAATTCTACAGAAACAAAAAAAGTAAGTAGATTATCAATCAATACTTTATCTATCCTTCGATGAAAATAGCAACAAAACTCCTGAAACCATAGTCATTGACGCTACAAATATAAAAGGAGAGTATGATACAGACAAGAAAGAAACTGCTATAAAAACTAATATAAAAATTGATCCTAACAATATTCACCTTAATTTTTACAAGCAGCCTTACGAGGTATCAGATAAAACAGAGAAACTATACCTGACAAAAATCAAGGAGACACACTTTCTGGACGTCCAGAAACAACTTACATGATCCAAGGAGCATGCATTTACGACGGAAGCAGCGATTATGGACATTGGACTAGTATTCTTAAAAAAGTCGATGAACCACTGCTAAGTGGTTTAAGCACGACGACAATAAAGTGTATGAAATCTCAGAAAACAATGCCATAGAAACAATAACCAAATACGGAATTTATTTTCTGTATAAAAAGAGTAACATTTAATCTATATTGAAATAGCATCAAATTTTAATAAAACATTTAATCAATTGAATTAATTCATACTCAAACGAAGTGTGCAATTTTTCGGAATGCAGATTTTATCAACCTGTACTTTTCAGATTTTCCAACAATTGATGAGGAATGGTGATGCATTTGGCCAATTCCATGCAACATACAAAAAAAATACGCAAATAGCTTATAATCCAGACAAGCATTAAAAATCTCAAGTGCGTTTCTAATGCGGTAGCGTATCCTACAAATAGCTTTTTGATTTAAAGAAGAACCAGAAACCATAAAAAAGCGAACCAACATCTTATTTAGGTAAAAAAATTAGCCCTTGAGCTAAACAAAACCTAAGATCGCTCATGCTACCCATGTAGTCTTTCCTGCTTAACCCCATCAATACATTTAAAATCAAAGCGGCTTTCATACGATCTGTCTCCTCTTCATGCTAACCGTACTCACGTAAAAACATTTAATCACAAAATATTTCTTGAAAAGATTGAAATTTGATGGTAGATCTTGGTGCAAGAAAAAATAAAAAAACAGCTTCAGAAAGGAACATCTTTTGACATGAAATCTAAAAAAAAACTTATAGTGTTATTCGCTTTTTTTTCTTTAAATACCTCCTGGGCAATGAAGAACGAAGAAGACAAAAAAATGAAAGCATTAGATGCACATTCTATCCATCAGTATAACTTTGGAAAAATTTTCAACTTTCTACCACCATCAGATATCCTGAGTTTCATGCTAACACGAAAATACGAAGATCAAATTTCTAAAGAAGCCTATGAGGCTTGTTCCAACCAAACGCTATCTATTACTAATACTTATATTCGTGCTGAGGTTTTTTCTAATATGAAAAAAAGTTATTATAGAAATCTGAAGAAATTAGATCTTTCTGGTTCAGTGTTTGATTTCAAAATGTTAAGTCTACTTCCTGAAACCCTCATCGAACTATCTCTTGATAACATCTCTGATCAATTGGGAGATCATTATCGCTCTGTATTTATCAAACACCTCTTACCTGCTCTTTCGAAGTTTAAACACTTACAAAAACTCAGCCTTAAACAAAACAGAATCAATAATAAGTGCATTAGCAAAATTGTTAAGATCGCAAAATCATTGAATATTAAAAAATTAAATCTTGCCGAAAACTTTATAGAAAATAAAGGCGCTTCTAAGATTTCTCAAATGTCTCAAATTGAAGAATTAGATCTTTCACACAATTGCATCGAAGATAATGGCACTCATGCTATTTCTCAAATGCTTGAAGTTAAAAAATTAAATCTCAGCGGAAACAAGATAGGCGACAACGGTGCTTTAATTCTTTCTCAAATGCAGAAGATAATAGATTTAGATCTCAGCTGCAATAGAATTACAGATAATGGCGCTTTGAGCCTTTCTCAAACGCCTAACATAAAAAAGTTGAATCTCGATCACAATAAAATTAGTCTTACTACTGTTTTAAGTCTTTACCAAATTTCTCAAATTACACTATCTCTTATAGGAAATCCACGAGAATACAGTATCTAGAATACTTTTTTACAGTCACTCTCTAATTTGTTAAAAAAAGCTATTTGAATGAAATGACAGCAATTAACAGTACTGCCGCAACTACGAACTGAATAACCTGAAGGCATTCATGTAAAATACAAGCATTCAAAAGAACTGCTGCAATCAAATAAACGGGCTGAAAAAATACCGCAATATTTGCTGAAACTCTCGCTAATCCATACTGATACAAAAGTGTCGCTATCAATCCCGGGAAAAAAGCCATGTAAAAAACAGAAAAAAAAATTGCTTATCCTTAAGGGCATTCCAATGAGCAGTCTGCTGAGAAAATGCAAGCATAATCATCAAAATAGTAGAAGCAAAACTAAACCTCCAGAACGCCGCAATCGTCGAATCCACCTCAGACAATAGTTTTTTTGCTGAAATTAAAGAACAAGCCCAAAGAAAAGATGCTATCAACGTGTAACTTATCCCCCTTAATCGTTGAGCAGAAGCTTCATGCAAAAAACTAAAATCTAAATCAGGAAAACTCAAGATCAAACTTGATCCTAAAATAACCGGAGCTAAAAAAAAATCCTCGAAAAGGCAACAGCATCAACGCCATGATCATATTTTCGAATAAAAGAATATATAAAGCATCAAATTTTCTGACAGCAAAAATACGAAAAATGCCATCCGTCGCCCATAATAACGATGCTAACAATAAAAAAAGAACACTCTGAGAACGTACTTGCGACATAAATTCCACATTTTATCCAATATAGCATCTTTTGTTAGCGATCCAATTAGATAACCCGCCTTACAATAGCCTCCATCATAAGCTGCTATTTTAATTTGAATCTGATGGTGTACAGCATTTCAAGAGCATGAAAATAGAAAATAATAACATCGACATTGCTGTCAACTGAATCCAATTAAAAGATTCATGCAAAATCAAAATATTCAAAATCACCGTTCCAACAGGATAGAGTAATTTAAGAAATCCAGCAATGCTTGCTGAAATATAAACCAATCCATAATAATAAAAAATCATCGCCATCAAACCAGGAAAAATAGCAAGATAAATTAGTAAATAAAAAGATTGAATATCCCAATTGCCCCTACAAACAAAAGATTTTTGAGAAAAATACATCAAAATAAGTAATACAATAGTCCCAAATACTACTCTCCAAAAAACAGCAATCATGGGATCCAATTTGACCAAAAGACTCTTTCCTGCAATACCAGCACAGGCCCAAAAAAAACATGCTATCAACGCGTAAATAACGCCTCGTAATCGTTGATTGGAAACTTCATCTAAAAAACCAAAATCAAAATCAGGAAAACTCAAAAGAATACTTGCGACTAAAGCAACGAAACTCCAGAAAAAAAAACGTCGAGAAAACTTCTCACGAAATACCAAATAAGAAATACAGCTGACCATAATAGGCTCAAGTTTTTGAAGTAACACAGGCAAAGAAGCATTCACATACAAAAAACTTGCAGTATAAAAAACAAGCGCAAGCGCAGCTCCCATCACACCACAAACAGCCGCACATAGCCATTCTTGTCGGCTTAACTGAAAAATATTCTTGGAATGACGGTACAATAACCAAGGAAGGAGAAATACCATCTGAATCAGATTTTCCAAAAATGTCACAAACAAAGAATCAAACTGCATCACAGCAGACAAGCGAAACAAACTATCCGTAGACCATAATAAGGATGCTACCACTAAAAAAAGAACGCCTCTAGAATGTCCTCGCAACATAAATTCCTTAGTGCTTCCAAAGATGCTACAAAAAACCAAACATCTTCTTAAAGCTCTTACGTTTTAAGCATTGAATTTTCAAAAAAGCTCTCTAAAAAACATCAAAACACTTTTTTGAATAAAGAGCATGTATAAGTTATAAATCAATTGTAAAAATATAGCGATACGCCCTCCTTCACGCAAACACGAAAAGAAATACTCTTAATAAAAAGCAATTGGCTTTCCTAAATTGAAAGATAGACCCTCCCGTTCTTGTAATCAACTTTAAATTTTCTATGAAATGAACTTTAAAAAGCTGACTGTTCAAAATTTTGAATACTTTTTGCCGAATTCAAGATAGTTGTCGCCTCACTCATGCGAGTCACCCTGCATTATTGTGCTTAGCAAAATTATGCATTATTTTCAAGCTATGAAATGAAAACGCCCCGATTTTATCCGAATTTCTAGTTTTTTCAGACCCATGAGATTAGTTCTTTTGAGCTTTTTGATATTCATTGTCTTAAAAAGCAATTCTCAGGAACTATCGACCTCCGAATCTGCCAAAGACCTCCATCAGGTTACCCAAAAAGCCCTTCCTGATACGCAGTTCTGAAATTTTTTTCGGTATTCTCGATAATGTAAATTTTTTCCATTCAACAAGATATGTACGCGATGGGCCTCGCACCGACCTTACTTGAAAAAGCACCCCGACTAGCAAAGATAAGCACTTCCATTCAAAAAGTCCAACGCTCATTGATCAGTTTTAAATCCGGTCGGCTCATCATTGTCTCGCAAAACTTGGAAGCTTCTTGCTACTTTTAAGATACTGATCTTGAGAAAAAACACAGTAGGGACTTTGACAGCGGTCTTCCTTCCAAAAATGCCCATCGCTGAATAGTCATAGAATGTTACCAGTATTGAGATGCCCCATCCCTTCTGAAAAATCATCGCACGATTGCTGAGCTCATTTTTAATCTCACCCTCCTTCCCCCCAGAAAGGACCTCTTCTGAACATAGCCAACGCTCAAAAGAACACCTTGTCTTTTTTTTAAGATTTCATGTTTATCTCTTCTGTCTTTCTTTCATTTTCAATCATACACTGATCCAATTGTGTTGACTGTGAACCTTATTCACTGAAATCAATGCTTCATCTTTGATGATCACTGTTTTTCTCTGAACCTAGACCGATGCAAGAACCCTGCTAACCACTTGAATTCGTATTTCTGTGACCCATCAAGCAACACCCTCCCTTCATCGCTTGGCTACTGAACCCTGATGAAAAAGAACCTGATAGAATGCCTAATCATTGATGCCCATGATCGGACGCTCCGAAAAATCATGGTTGCACATAGAATCAGCATGATTTTCTCACTACCTAACAAAACTGATTGAAACTCGAGCATGCTCTCAACGATAACCCTGCCAAGAGAGTTCCCTGGTCAGAAAAAAATCTGATTATTTACGAGTACTTAGTATAACTTTCTGCTATTTGATTTATTCTAACAGTAACCTAAAAAATAGATAATGAATAAAAAGATGAAATATTACGGAAATTTATCTGCAAGTGACCGACCTTTGTATCTTCATATAAGAAGGCAAAGACTTCTGAAGAAGCTGCCGGTTATGTATTTTTAAAAGCATATAAAGGAAGTGCTCAGATTTTTTTTCTGACTGACCCCCCTAAAAAAAAAATTCATAGATACCTAGCTCAAATACCTCTTTAAAGCATTGCAATAGCAAATAACAAAACTCCTACTGCTACCAACTGAATCGTTTGAAGGGATTCATGTAAAATCCAAGCATTCAAAAAAATGGTTCCAACAGGAAAGAATAATTCGATGAATCCCGCAACACTTGCGGAAACCTTAGCTAAACCGTAGTAATAGAACAAAATCGCGATTAACCCAGGAAAAAGACTAAGGTACAATAAGGATGAAAATGCCTCTACATTCCAAAACGCTTTCCAGACAATCGCTCTTTCAGAAAGCCTCAACAAAAGAAACAAGGCCCCTCCACCAAACACAAACCTCCAAAATGCGGCAAGCGCTGGGTCTAATTTGACCAAGAGCTTTTTTCCGGCAATCAGAGAACAAGACCAGAGCAGACACGTAAGCAACGCATAAAATACCCCCTTCAATCGATGCTGAGAAGCTTCATGCAAAAAATGAAAATCTAAATCAGGAAAACTTAAAACGATACTTGCTCCTAAAGCAATGATCGTCCAAAGAAAAAAACGCCGAGAAAGCTTCTCATGAAGCGCTACGTAAGCAATAAGGCTAATGAGTATCGGTTGAAGCTTCAGCAATAATACAGGCAAAGAAGGATTCAAATACAAAAAACTTGCCGTAAAAAACAAGGTCCCAAGTGCAGAACCTCCCACTCCACAAAAAATAGCAGATAACCACTCCTGAAAACTCAACTGAAACATGTTTTTTCTATAACGGTATTGCAACCAAGGAAAAAGCACCCCCACTGCCACCACATGTTCCACAAGTACAATCACTAAAGGATCCATACGCTTCACAATAGCAGAACGAAATAAACCATCTGTCGCCCATAGCAATGCTGCTATACCTAAAAAAAGAACACCTTTTGAACGTATTTGTGACACAACTTCCTCAGTGCTTCTGGAGATAGCTTACAAAATTGCAACTTGCTTGCCGAGCCATCTCCGATCGAAGCTCTTTTCGTTTTAAAGATCCTAGATTCTCAAAAAAAACCTGCTCAAAAAGTCCAAAATGAATTCCAGAAGGAGAATAACACTTAGTATTTTGAAATAAATGCCTCAACAAAGCTCCTAAAGCAGTGTGAGCAGGAGGTGCACTGTGCGGAAGCCCTCGAATCTTTTGATCTACAAAAATTCCTGCCAGTAAACCCATAGCTGCAGACTCTAAATAGCCCTCCACCCCCGTCATTTGTCCTGCTACATAAACACAAGGATACCCCCTTAAAGAAAGGTCAGGATTTAAAACCTCAGGTGCACGCAAATAAGTATTACGATGAAATGAGCCCAAACGTAAAAAACAAGCTTCCCTCAACGCAGGAATCAAACGAAATACTCGCACCTGTTCAGCGTACTTTAATTTCGTCTGAAACCCCACCAGGTTATAAGCAGTACCACTTAAATTTTCTGAACGCAATTGTAACACTGCATAAGGCATCTTCCCTTCAGCGTCTACCAATCCTACAGGCTTCATAGGCCCAAAGCGCAAGGTATGGATCCCAGACAATGCCAAAGCCTCAATTGGTTGACATCCTTGATAAAAAATCTCCTTCTCAAAAGACAAAGGAGCAACTTTCTCAGCCTCCACCAAGGCCTGAACAAAATGTTCATAAGTTGCTTGATCCATCGGACAATTCAAATACGAAGGCTCCTCGTTTTCCCAGGTACGAGCATTACGATTCGCACAAAAAGTATGAGTAAAATCAATAGAATCAGTTTCTACAACTGGAGCAATTGCATCATAAAAATAAAGATCCGAAACCCCGGTCACCTGAGCAAGCCAAGCACTCAATCCAGCAGAGGTAAGTGGTCCCGTGGCCAAAACAGTGATGGCCTCTGGGAAGACGCTGAGAACTTCTTCACGAAGCACTTGAATACGAGGATGAGATTCTAAGATCCTCGAGATCTCAGCAGAAAAAAGTTCCCGATCCACCGCAAGCGCTTCTCCAGCAGGCACACGCGTTTTCTCAGCCGTATCAAGCACTAAAGAACCCAATAGCCGCATCTCTGCTTTGAGCATACCTGAAGCAGAAGCGGGCATTTGCGATTTCAAAGAATTGCTACAAACGAGTTCTGCAAACCCCGAAGTCCTATGAGCAGGAGTCATCTTCAAAGGCCGCATTTCATGCAAAACAACTCGATGACCCTTTTGCGCGAGCAAATAGGCCGCCTCACTCCCAGCAAGCCCCCCACCCACCACGTGAACCTGAGCTTCCGATAGACAAAACATCAACCCTCAGATACCATAACCCGGGTGGATATTGAAGCAGCCTTTCAATTCTTCTTAAAATACCTAGCAATCACTCACCCCAGTCCACACACCAAACGCGCCTATCGCGCTGATTTAATCCATTTCATGAACTATCTAAAAACCATTTCCATTAACACTACGGAAGGTTTAGAAGAAATGACCCAAACGGTCTTTCGCAAGTACCTAGCTCTTTTGTATGAGACTCATCACAAAAATTCTCTAGCTCGAAAACTTTCTAGCATTCGCTCTTGGATGCGTTACCTGCGAGAAAAAGAAATCCTATCCAAAGACTTAAGCTTGCTTGTTCCTCGTCCCAAAACCCAAAGAACACTGCCCCGCTACCTCCAACTTTCTCATTTAGAAGCGCTTTTCAACGTCATTCCTAGCACTGCTTTAGGCATTCGAGATCGCGCTCTTTTAGAGCTGATTTATAGCTCCGGACTTCGCATCAGTGAAGCAACCCACTTGAATGAAAAAGATATCGACCTTGAAGCAGGCTGGGTACGCGTTTGGGGCAAGGGCTCTCAAGAACGCTCCATTCCTCTTGGAAAAAAAGCCTGCGAAGCCCTCCAAACATACCTCGCTCAAAAAAAAAACCATGAAGCACTTTTTTTAAATGCCCGAGGAACACGTTTAACTTGCCGAAGTGTCGGTAGAATTCTCCAAAAATACCTCTTGCAAACTTCTATCCCTCAAGTATCCCCTCATGCACTCAGGCATAGCTTTGCTACCCACCTTTTAGATGCGGGAATGGACTTACGTACGATCCAAGAACTTTTAGGACATGCGCGTTTAAGTACCACAGAACGGTACACCCACTTGCAGAGCAACCTTATTTTGGAATCCTATCAAGACAACCACCCGCTGTGCACGAAGAAGAAACCTTGATGGTCCTTCCAGCAACTGATACATTGGCTTCTGCATGGTAGAAAAAATTGTTTCGATTCTTTCTCACTTATCTGAACCTTCCACCTACCTGCTCCTCTTAGCGCTCTTACTGCTTTGTGGTATTGGTCTCCCCTTACCAGAAGATATCTTGCTTTTTGCAGGAGGAGTCTCTGTGTACTTAGGACTCACCCAGATGTGGCTCGTCATTTTAATCTCTTATATAGGGGTCATCGCAGGAGACTCCTTGATGTTTTTTTTAGGCGCTTTCTACGGAAGAAAACTGACTAAACGCTGGCTTTTCAGCAAGCTGCTACCCCAAGAAAGACTTGTCGCTATGAGTCAAAAATTGCACAAACAAGGCAATAGACTGATTTTTATAGCGCGATTCATGCCAGGCTTACGTGCTCCCATTTTTTTTTCTGCGGGAACCCTTCATTTACCTTATCGAGTCTTTTTATTTTATGATGGGCTTGCCGCTTTCCTCAGTATCCCGGCTATTGTCTGCACCGTTTATTATTTTGGCGACGAATTAGAAAAAGTGCTCCATACCATTCGCAAAGTAGAGCACCGCCTTTTTTTCATCATTATTGGAATGCTTTTAGCCATTCTTCTGAAATGGTATGTCACCCACCGACGTCTTAAAAAAAACTAAAATCTTGCTGAGTTTCTGCCTCCTTGCTTGCCATAAACCCTCTGCACAATCTCCCTTACCCCATTTCTGTCGCGAACTTGAATCAAGCATACAAAAACTTCACTGGAAGTTACAGCCTTGCCAAGGTATTCATTGGCAAGTAGGAGGCTACTCAGTAGAACGAAGACCCTTGATTTATACCGAACTGGGCAATCCCCATGCAAAAAACAAAACCCTCATTTTTTCTATGGTCCACGGAGATGAAATCACCCCTCTTTATACCGCCATTGCTCTCATTGATCTTTTGAAACAAAAACCCCTCTTCCAAACTCACGTCATTATCGCTCCGCTTGTCAACCCTGATGGATTTTTTAAAAGAACCCGCACCAATACCCACGGTGTTGACATCAATCGCAATTTTGCTACCCAAGATTGGAAACCCTCCCATCGCAATCCTCGAAGAAATACCGGTAAGCATCCCGATTCAGAACCTGAAACACGATTTCAAGAACAACTCATCCTCACCACCTCACCCCATAAAATTCTCTCCATTCACGCTCCCTTAAATTTTTTAGATTACGATGGACCGGGGACCATCCCCATACCCCTTCCTAAAGACTATATTCAAGCTTGCAACCGCCTTCGAAGACGCTTCAAAGCTCAATCAGGAGGCTATTTTCCTGGATCCTTAGGCAATTACGCAGGCCATTTAGGTATTCCCACCTTGACCGCAGAACTCCAAACAAGCCAACCTGAAAACGCAGTTTCCCATTGGAAGCACGTCCAATCTTGGATGGAAACCCTCATTGATTTTGAGATCAACCCATGAAGCTTTTTGCTATTTCTGATCTACACATCAAAAATCCAGAAGATCCCCTCTACTTCCAATTGATACAATTAATCAATACTACGCAACCCCAAGACATCCTGGTTCTAGGAGGAGATATTTTTGACTTTTTCGTTGGGGTCAAATCAATTTTTACCAAGCGTTACCACCTTTTGTTAGATACCCTCAACCAAGCCACTTCCCGCAACGTGGAAATTCACTATTTAGAAGGCAACCATGACTTTCTGCTTGCCCAAGCATTCGAAAAAATCCACGTGAAATGCTATTCCGAAGAACTCAAGCTCACCCTTGCAGGCAAGCATTTTTTTTTCGCTCATGGAGATTTAGCCAACCCCTCAGACTATGGCTACCGCGCTTTACGCATATTCCTTCGAAGCTTTCTGATGCGCATATTCTTCTTTTTCGCTCCAGGAACACTCATTGACTGGATCGGTACCCATTGCGTAAAAAAACACCGAAGCTCTCCTCCAGAAAGTATCCGAACCATTTACCGAAACTATGCCGCTCAAAAAATGACCGAAGGCGCTGATTTTGTCATTCTAGGTCACTGCCATGATCTGGATGAAATGCTCTTTCGGATAGAAGAACGCTTCACCCAGTACATCAATATCGGCTACCCACCTCTGCATGGCTCTTTTCTTTTTTGGACTCCCGAAGCACCCAATATTCTACGAAAAATGCTTCAAAAAAGTCGTTAAAGACACAGGTACAAACTATCAGAAATCCAAACAAAGACTTTCGATCCATAGTTCTCTATAAAAAAATTAAACTTTTTTTAAAAAAAAGCCGAAAGATTGAGCATGCAGTGCTTTAAATTAAAAATATTATTATTAGCAGTATTGTCTTTTTTTGGAACAAAAGGCGAAACCAATACTTCACCTATCGAAGAGTCATTACATGCATCAAGAAAACTGATAAATCCATCCCAGAATGAAGCATTCATCGATTATAAGGAACACTTACTTGCTTATCAAAATAAGAAATTTTTAGATCAAAAAAACCCACATCTATGCAAATTGATCATCAATATGAAGAATCTCTACGATTCTATGACGATAGAAGACAATGCTATCAATCAAATTGAATATAGCTTAATGAATAAAATAAAAGAAAAAATAAAAACATTGTCAGAACGATGCCAAGAAGCATATTACATAGAAACGAATTACAAAGATTTTGCAAAAAAGTATCAAGAAATTCAAAAGCTTAATACAAAATACATTAATCATACGATAAAAAAACAATGCGAAAAAATGACCAATGATTTATACAAAAAAGCTTACTGCCAAGAACCTTACTCGTACGACGATTTAATCAACTTATACATCATAAATCAATCTAAGACAGGAATACCTATTGACGAAAGCAAATACCCTAGACTGGGCGTTCAAAGATCTATTATCATGACTTACCCAGGTAAAGAGATGAAATCTTTACTTATTAAAATGGACAAGCACTTCGTGAATGACAGTGCTCAGTTCGAAGAGTACTTTCAGAAGTTGACAAAGAATCTAGATCAAGCAAAAAGAAAAGAATTAGAAAAATACAAAAAGGCACTCTCTCTGAGCAAAGAGCCATCGCCAGAAAGAAAACCCGACGAACAACCAAAACCAGCAGGAAAATGTGAGACGAAGATGAACCCATTGTGGAGAGCTAGTGAAGATGTAACCAGACTATTGCAGAAAAATGAAACAGAATCACTTAAAAAAGAATTAAATC
>DAISZI010000002.1:0-9157 GCA_036824885.1 Oligoflexia bacterium | reverse complement strand
CAAGAATATAAAAATTTAAATTCATATTATAAATTAAACAAAGACCGAGATCAGAAAATAAAAAGCAATAAACCAAAAGAAAATACATCTAGCCCAATCAAACTAGCCTTACCCTTAATGATGCCAGAACTCGATAAAAACTACCACTAACCGTGTAAATGATACCGAACACTAGTGACTACTTTTCCTGGTCGAAACAAAAGAGCTGCTCGTATTAAAAATGCAGTTTGGTTGTGTAAAATTTGATGCCACCACTTAGAAGTCACAAATTCCGGTATCATGACAGTAATCAAATCATGAGACTTTTCAAGCTTTTCGAGATGATCTAAAAAAGGAACAAGCACCGAACGGTAAGGAGATTTAAGAATCACAAGAGGAATCTCAGGAGCACGCTTTGCCCACTCAAGACGGATTCTTTCAGAAGCGCAAGGATCAATCTCCACATAACATGCTTGAACCTCTTGAGAAATGGACAAAGCATACCTTAAAGCCTCAATAACCCCTCGATGAATCCCCGAAATAGGAATGAGCACTTTGTGTTTCACAGGAGTCAGAGACAATGGACCTTGAGGTAAAGCAAGCTCAGAACCTATCGCAAGGTAATGATCATGAATTCTACGAAAAAACATGACGAGTAATGGAAGAAAGAGTAAAAACATCCAAGCTCCTGATAAAAACTTGGTAGTGCTCGTGATGATGAGAATCACAAAAGTCGTGCAAGCTCCTAAACCATTGCAAAAAAGACCAAAAATCCATCCCTGCTCCTTCATTCTACAATGATGCAAAACCATCCCTGATTGAGAGAGCGTAAAAGACAAAAAAACACCAATAGAATAAAGAGGAATTAAATGATGGGTTTGACCCTCAAAAAGGACAATCAAGAGAATTGCAGCTACACTGAGTCCCAAAATACCATTGGAAAAAACAAGCCGATCTCCCACCGAAGCTAGCTGACGAGGCAAATACCTATCTTTTGCCAGTAAAGAAGAAAGTCTAGGAAAGTCAGCGTAACTTGTGTTCGCAGCTAAAATCAAAATGAGTGTTGTCACGAGCTGAATAAGATAATAAAAAATGCCATTACCAAAAACAAGATGAGCAAGCTGTGAAATGACTGTTTCTTGTAATTTAGGAAGAAGATGGTAGCGATGAGCTAAAAAAGTCATACCTAAAAATAGGGAACCCAAGATCATGGACATCCAAATCAAAGTACGCTTTGCATTAGTCTGTGCTGGATGCTTAAACAAGGGAATGCCATTAGAAATAGCTTCAATTCCTGTTAAAGCAGAACATCCCGAAGCAAAGGCTTTAAAAAGTAAAAAAAGGGGAAGCTCGGGGTATAAATTTGCATGATCAGCCGGAGGTGCAGATGTTTGAAATCCCAAAAAAACCATCAAAAAAAAAGATACAATAAAAAAGTAAGTAGGAAGAACAAAGAAATTTGCAGAATCTTTCACTCCGCGCAAATTCAAAAGCATCAGAAGACAAATAAAAAAAGCACCTAAAAATTCTTTATGTCCTGACAATAGAGGAAAAGCTGAAACAATATTTTCTACTCCTGCTGCAACAGAAACAGCAACAGTTAAAACATAATCAATGAGTAAAGAAGCTCCTGCAATCAATCCAGCATTCACCCCTAAATTTTCTTTAGAAACAATGTAAGCTCCACCTCCTCCAGGATAGGCATCAATCGTCTGACGGTAAGATAAAGTTAAAATTATCAGAAGTAGACAAATACCAAACGCAATAAGAATAGACCAATTGGTGGCAGCAAGACTGAAAGCCGCTAACGGGATCAGCATTTCTTCGGTGGCATAAGCTACCGAAGAAAGTGCGTCGGAAGCTAAAATGGCTAAAGCTTTCCACTTAGGCAATAGCTGATGAACTGCCATCTGCCATGTCAAAGGCTCTCCTAAGAAAAACCTTTTGATCTTTGTAATGAACATACCCCCCCCGAGGCCTAAATAGGAGCTTTTGGAATTCCCTGAACAGATAAAGCACGATCAAAATGCTGAAAAGTTCCCGAAGTATCATCCAAAAGCCTACGTTGAGAACATAAAATAGGCTCATTAGGAAAATCAAGAGCCTCAGGAACTCGATCAGAAACAGCAGGAAGAGATTGGATAGAACGTAAAACCTGATCGTAAAGTCTCTGGTCTCTGGACTGAAGGGAACCCATCTCAGCAATGCCCTCAGGAATGAAACGGTAAAAAGCCGGAACCTCTTCCGACCAAAGCATAGGAGGCGCATAAAGAGCCCGAAAACCCTCAACTCTCTTCCGATGCGCAACACTTGCATTTAAATCCACCACTTCCCCCCATTTCGTAGCTACCCAAAAATGGCAGTTCCCCCCCCAGCACCCAGCCCATACCGCACGATGATCCTCTAAAATCTCAATCCAGGCACTAGCACCATACATCACCTGAGCATCGATCCCTAATTGCTTTAACCCTTGAGCACATGCCTGAGCAACCAACAAAGGTACTTGGACTCGGTCTCCCGTCAAACGATCCACTTCTCGTGTCACCCAAGAAGCAAGATGTGCCACTACAGAAAGAGGGGTTCCATCCGCCATTTAGTGACCTAAAACATAACTAAAAATTAAAGGAGCTACAATGGTCGCATCAGATTCAATCATGAACTTAGGCGTATCTATCCCTAATTTACCCCAGGTAATTTTCTCATTAGGAACCGCTCCAGAATAAGAACCATAGCTTGTGGTAGAATCACTGATCTGAGCAAAATACCCCCAAAGAGGCACTGGTATGCCTAAGTCCTGATGCAACATAGGCACCACACAAATCGGAAAATCTCCAGCAATCCCTCCCCCAATCTGAAACATACCCAAAGCATGAGAAGGCGCCATTTGCTGATAAAACTCAGAAAAAGCAAGCATAGCTTCAATTCCCGTGCGAACAGTATGCACACGCTTGACCTCTTGACGGATACAAGCAGCAGCATACATATTGCCCAAAGTAGAATCCTCCCAACCAGGGACAATCATAGGAAGCTGCTTTTCAGCAGCCGCTACCATCCAACTGTCTTGAGGATCAATCTCATAGTGCTTTTTTAAGCGACCACTTAGAATAGCTTGGTAAAAAAACTCATGAGGAAAATAACTCTTTCCCTGGACATCCGCCTGCGACCAAAGCTCAAGCATCAAAGACTCGATACGTCTCATAGCTTCAACCTCGGGAATGCAGGTATCCGTTACACGATTTCGATGACGCTCAAACAAAGCCTGCTCATCTAAAGAAGAAAGAGACCGATAATGAGGAACACGCTCGTAATGCGTATGCGCCACCAAATTAAAAATATCTTCTTCTAAATTCGCCCCGGTGCAACTGATCGCATGGACTTTATCTTTACGAATCATCTCAGCCAAGCTGATACCTAGCTCTGCGGTACTCATAGCACCCGCTAAAGTCACGAGCATTTTTCCGCCCGACTCAAGATGAACTCGGTACGCACAAGCAGCATCCACTAAAGTGGCTGCGTTAAAATGACGGTAGTGCTTCTCAATAAACTGGGAAATAGGTCCTTGATTCATCAGCAGGAACTAACCGACTTGCGTTAAAAAGTCAAACCTCAATCGTTATTTCTAAGAATTCCTTGATTTTTCAATCGCTTCAATATCCAATTGGATATCCACTTCCTCAGAAACCAGCATCCCTCCGGTATCCAAGACCTTATGGAACTTCATTCCAAAATCTTTACGATTGATTTTAAAACTCGCATGGAACCCAGCGCGCCAATCTTGACCAAACTGAGCCCGCCCTGTGTACTGTACTTCTAAAGAAATGGTTTTTTTCACCCCACGTATCTTGAGCTCTCCTGTCACAGCATAGCGATCTTGAGAAGCACGACGGATAGCAGTACTTTTGAATGTTAACGTCGGGTACTTATCTGCCGAAAGAAAATCTTCCGAGCGCAAATGTGCATCTCGTTTTGGGAAGTCTGTATTGATACTTGCTGCTTGAACGACAAAATCCACCTGAGATTTTTTCAGATCCTCAGGAATAAAGTCAATGGAACCAGTAAAATCTTTAAAATTTCCCGTCACTCGACTCACCGCTAGGTGCTTAGCCACAAAGCCTAACCGAGAATGCACTTGATCTACTTCGTAATGTGCTGCCAAGCTGGGACTACTGACCAACAAAAAACCCAACATCCACCTTTTCATGTAATCTCCCCCTCGTTATAAACTATATTCATTTTATTTTTGAGAGTCCAAGGCCTTCTTTCTTTTTTTCTTAAAAAAATCAGAAAGAATCCGAGCACCTGGAGGGTAGGGAAAATACTCCACTTGAAATCGGTGGTTCAATTTTACATCCTGATGAAAACCATAACCCAAGCTCAAAGCCCCTGCTTTCGGATCTAAAGCTCCATAAACCACTGTAGAGATTCTTGCTTGTTGACAAGCAGCCAAACACATCAAGCAGGGCTCTAAAGTAACCACTAATGTGGTTTCTAAAAGACGCCAGGTTTTTAACTCACGAGAAGCTTCTTGCAAAGCCAAAATTTCAGCATGTGCCAGAGCCTCTTGTCTTTTTTCTCGCTGGTTATAGCCTACACTAAGCAGGGTATTTTGATGCACTAAAACAGCACCTACAGGCACCTCGTCTTCACAAGCAGCTTGTTGTGCTAACTGATAAGCTTGATGCATCCAAAACTCAATGTCCATAATCAGACTTTGGTAAAATACTCAACTTTGATTTTCTCAAAAAATTCCCAGACTCAAGTTGAGTGAGTGCTTTTAAAAATTCTTCTTGGCTCATGAGGTACCGAGAACTACGATAAAGTTGACTGATTTTCTTTAAAATACGGGAAATGCAACGAAGCATACGTTTTTGAGGCCGAGATAAAAAGAAAAATTTGACACCAATGCCTTTGGGATGGGTGACAGTGCTTTGAGCACACCAAAGCACCTTCGCTTCACAAGCCAAGGCATAGTCATAAGCACGAAATTGAAGATGAACACTTTCATCTTGGCTAAAATCATGACGAATTTTGATAAAACATCCGAGGACAGAAAGATCTAAAATCTCAGCATCTAAAACAGTCCCATTTTTTTGAGTGACCGTAACAGGAACAGCTAACCGGTAGCGAGGATTGCTTTCCCACCAACGAATTTTAGGAAAAAGGTAAGGAACACGCATTTCTTGATTGACCCGAAAAACCAAAACCGTTTGAAATAAAAAAGAAAAAATGAAAATGAGAAAACGATGGTGGCTCTCGGCATAATGATGAACTGCCCAAGCGTTTTGATAACCTATCAAGCACTGTACTACAATAAAGCAGTACCAGGACCACCTTCGCATCTCCTGAAGCCCATAACCCGTTACAATCGCAAATCCCGAAAGCAAATAATAAAAAGGAGATAAAAGGATCTTCCCGCACCCATCAAAAGAAATATCAAACCCAATAGCCGCAATGACCAGATAATTCATAGGAAACCCAAGAAGAAACCAAGCGACAATTTTTAAAAACCGACTCGCGTACTGCCTCAAATATAGTTCCTCAGTAAATACCAACCTAAGTAGCGTCTAATCCCCAAATCCAAAAGTTCTGCAAAGAGCCATGCAAACTCTTTACCCAAGCAACTGGTTCTCTTTCACAAGCCCCCACCTCACAACCCCAATCTTGAAAAACCGCTTCATGCTCGGAAGCACCGAGTAAAAAAGCCTCAGGATACTCAGCCTTAAGTGCAACCAATAAAGATAAAAGCCCCCGAGGATCACCTCCCCACTCATGCACCGCCTGCTTCAAATCGATCCCCCTCTCATAAGCCAAATAGGCTAAAGGGGCTTTCTCAGGTCCCACCCAGTACCACCGTACATGACGATGAGCGCTGTACCAAGCTTCATCACAAGATTCAAGCACCAGACCATCCGAACGCTTTTTCAAAACATCAAACAAAGCAGGGTTCCACCCTTGATGGATCTCATAAGAAGCAACCTGAGGGAACCTGATCTTTTGCAAAGGAATACGCACTTGCGTACCCAAAAGCTCAAAACCAAGCCTCGAATATAATCGAGAAAGACCAGAGGACCAAAGCAGAATATGAGAAGCACTTCTTTCTTCAGCCCATTGAATCCCCAAAGATAAAAGCTCCGACGCCAACCCATAACCCCTAAAAGCAGGATAAGTTGCGACAGCCCCAACACAGGCAATCGAAACCACCTGATTCGAACCCTGCAGATCTTGCACCCTGAGCTTAGCAAGACGCACACTCACCGATGCCACCAATTGGTCTTTCTGAAAAGCCCCCAATCGAATCAAAGATCCAGATTGCCACTGCCTATCCCAAACAGGAAAATCCTCTAAATACCGACTCCCCTGAGGAACGCCAAAACAGGCATTCAAAAGCTCCTCCCATTGCTGCAGTGCTTCAGGCTGATCAATGATATCCGCCTGAAAAGATCGCAATGACCCCCCTTTTCCATGTTCCCTGATCTTTTCTACCTCAAGCATCTTTCCTTCCCCCTAGAACCCTCATTCTAAACCGAATTTTACAGATGCAAACTTATTTTTTTATAAAAAAAGTTAAGCTTTCTTCCAAGCCTCCCGATCTATAGGTAAGAGCAAAAAAACTTCTCTTATCAAGCGGATAAGAAAGCTGCTTGCCTCAGCCACGATGGCTGAGGAAACCTTCAGGAGGAAGGAAATGGGCTTACGCATTCATACCAACGTACCAGGATTAGTCGCTCAGAAAAATCTACGCGCTAATCGTGCCCAGTTAGATCTCAATCTGGAGCACCTCAGCACAGGTTCCCGCATCAATCATGCAGGAGATGACGCCATAGGACTTGCTGTCTCTGAAACCCTAAAAGCAGAAGTTCGTGAACTTCACCAAGCAGAAAGAAACGTACAAGACGGCATCTCAGTGATTCAAATTGCTGAAGGGGGTCTATCAGAAATCTCCAACCTCCTCATTCGTGGACGTGAAATTGGCGTTCAAGCCTCTTCTGACACCGTCGGCTCACAAGAACGAAAATTTCTCAACACAGAATTTCAACAAATCCTCTCAGAAGTAGACCGCATCGCCAACACAACTTTGTTCAACAATACTCATTTACTAAATGGCTCGAGCAATTCTTTTGAAATTCAAATAGGAGCACACAGCGATTCCTTTTTTGACCGTATTTTAATTTTTAACGCAGCAAGCACCGACGTCACAACGATTGCTTTAGGCCTTAATTTGAGCTCCCTAAAAGAAAAAAGCAATGCACAAAATAGCTTAGCTGTCATTGATACTGCTTTGAACAAAATGACACAAGTACGGACACAACTTGGATCTGTACAAAATCGTCTTCAATCCACCCTGAACACCATTTCCACAAGTAAAGAAAATTTAACTCATGCTGTAAGCCGCATTCAAGACACCGATATGGCGGAAGAATCTTCAGAACTTACAAAAAATAACATCCTCATGCAAGCAGGCATCTCTGTGCTCACCCAAGCGAATAACAGCGTAAAAACCGCTTTAAATTTAATCAATCAAGGATCCTCAGCATGAAAAAAAAGTTTATAGAGCAAAGGCTAAAAACCTGAGCTTGTTTCCTGGAATCAAGCACTGCTTACTTTGCGTAACCAAGAAGGCCAAACAAAGTAAGCGGTTGCCTGAATGGAAAAAAAAGTTTTTCTGTGAACATGGGGTTCACAGACAACGAGCAAGAAAGCTCACCGTCACTAAGGAAAGTGAACGGATACAGGGGAAGTATACCAGAACGGAAGCGATATGGGTTTAAGAATAATGACTAACGTTACATCATTGAACGCACAAAAACAAATGTCTATGACACGCATGAATTTAGATAAAGCTTTAGGAAGACTTGCAAGTGGTAGTCGAATCAATCAAGCCGGAGATGATGCAGCAGGACTTGCTATTTCTGAAAATCTACGTTCACACATTCGAGCACTCAGGCAAGCTAAAAGAAATGCACAAGATGGGGTATCCGTCGTTCAAATTTCAGACGGAGGATTAAATGAAATTTCGAATATCTTAATTCGATTAAAAGAACTTTCTATCCAAGCTGCTTCAGACACTGTGGGAGATCCAGAAAGACAATTTGTGGATCGAGAATTTCAATCTTTAAAACAAGAAATTGACCGTATCGCCAATATAACTTCATTCAATGGTGTACCTTTGCTCAATGGAAAATCTGGTGTTTTTGAAATCCAAATTGGAACCAACAACAACCCCATTTTAGATCGAGTCATCTACAACGGCTCACGCTCAGATGCTTCTTTGAATGCTCTAAAAATCAGTGCTGAATCAGTAGGAACCAAACAAGGAGCTCAGTTTTCTTTATCCGCAATTGATGATGCTTTAGGAACAATCAATAGTATTCGAGCAGACTTAGGAGCTATCCAAAATCGTCTTCAATCAGGAATCACCAATTTGACGATTACCGACGAAAACTACTCTGCCGCAAACAGTCGCATCAGAGATGCGGATATGGCAGAAGAAGTCTCTGAGATGACAAAACAAAACATACTCATGCAAGCAGGAATATCCGTTCTTTCTCAAGCAAACAACATAAGCTCCCATGCATTAAAACTATTAAACACATAAAAAATCACCAAACCAGAGGATCTCTTTTTCAGAGATTCTCTGGTACTCATTTAAGATCAAAAATCAAAAACTACTTTTCATTTGATGACTTAAATATACATTCATTTTTTCGTTGCAAAATAAGGTGAAACCTAAAAAAACAGCAAAACAAGAAGAAATAACTTGCCTTTACTGAAACCAATAACATAGAAGCTATAACCAAAGCAATTTTTCCCACGGATCCGTCTTCTTAGAGGGCACAACACACCTTTTCTTTGGGCCAGAATGTGAACTTTTTACTAGCGTTGCCAACCCTACCGTATCTCAGGATAGCTGAATTGCCAAGTGTTGAAAATAGGGGGCGATAGGGTTTTGAGACATGAAAAATCGTAAAATTTATTCAAAAGAGTTTATAAGAAACTTGAGTAGAAAAGATGCTGAACAGAGGAGATAGGACGATGACTTCCATACGCGAAGAAGCTTTTGTATTGCTTGGAACAGGCTAAATGGATCTCAGAAGCTCAAGGCAAGGCAGACAGCAGCAACAAAAAGAGCTCTAGGATCAGTGTTCAGGCTCAGATCAAGGCTGTTAATGATACTACC
>DAISZI010000080.1:0-7242 GCA_036824885.1 Oligoflexia bacterium | reverse complement strand
CTCTTCTCAGGCAAATGGCTTTGAATCTTTTAAAAAAAGAACCCACCAAGAAAAGTATCAGAACAAATCAAAAGATGGCTGCCATGGATATCTACCTTATGAAGATTTTGTTTGCTGATCCCCTGCCTAAGTCGTATGCGTAATCTCTGAGCTGTTGCAAAAACCTATCTAAAAGTCTAGTTCATTCAACAGCTTAGATCAATAGATTCGGTCGTTGGACAAATTACCTCATTGCTTTGCAATGGGCAGTATCAGATTTACATGAAGAGTCGGATACGTGACTGGATGTCCGGTTCCGTGGGAAGTCGGCCTATTCTGGGGGCCGCTTACTTGAGTCTCTGGACCGCTTTAAGCGCAACCTCGGCATAATAAACTAAAAAAAACTTACAACTGAGACGGTGTGGGCGGTGTGCGGGCATTATGTCGACTAAATTTATTGAAACAACGGATCATTTCATTCTTTCTGATTGACTGAGCATGGAATTCATTTTCTATTTTATATATTTAATTTTAAACTTTATTGATTTCTCAAATTTTTACGAGTGAGACTTTTTTGTTTTTAACTTGAGTAAGGCATTGGATTGTGAGACTGGTGAGCCAGTAATTTTTTTATTCATTTCGGAGATTTCGTCTATGGTTCGAATCTTTGCTTTCTTGTTGGTTTCTACTTTGCTTTCGGGTTGTGACACTTGGGAGAGAAAGCCGAGGACATTAGAAGAATTAGTGAAAGATATACTTGAGCAGGAGGACAAAAAGAAAGAGGCCGAAAAACAAACCCAGGATGAAAAAGATCAGCTTATTGAAAGTGAGAATTCATTAGGAGATGTTTCAGGAGAGAAACAAGAACTAGATGCTTCTAGAAATGCAGGGGAGATTGAAGCTTTTCTCAATGCGAGGATGGTGAGGTGTCGTGTAACAAGTGAGCATGAAGCTCTGCTTTCATTGATGTATTCACTTTTTCGGCCGGCAAGAAATTACCAAGGATGAGAGGGACGGTGGTTTTCCAAAAGCAAAAGAAGATTCTGATGATATTGCCCCTGATCCAAAAGGTACCCAAGATTTGGAACATGCGATACAGAAGAGGTTCTGGCTTCTGAGAAGTCAGCCTCAGAGTCTTAGCGAATCCATAGATCGGACTAGTCATGTGCATGAGTCTCTTTCTTGTGCGGTAGGGATTTATCATAAAGGCGTTGTGGATGGCAACGATCGATTGTTTGGCATTTTGGTTGATTTACGTGTTGAAGTCGGAAGATCTCTAGCTGAGCTTGAATCAGTTTTAGACTTTCTTTGTTGTAAGTTTCAGACGGGTGAATCACTTTACGATCCAAGTCAGGATGTCGGAGGCAGATTCAGATATTCGGGTATTGCTAATAAAGCTATTGTTAAAGAGCTTGATGGGCTTATCAAATCTTTATCAAAAAGAGAAAAAATGGATTAAATTTAAGAGAAAATATGAAAAAAAGTACAAAAAAAGTAAATAAATAAAAACTTTCTAAGTTTTTACCTTAGTTTATTCATATTAGTATATGAATAAACATCAGTGCTTTGCTGATCAGTTAAACTTAACTTTTTTCTAAAAAATGGGTTTACTTTCGGAAAAACGCGTTAGAGGTAGAATCTCAGGATCTAAAAAATAAGTGCCCAGATGGATTTAATTTTAAATCTTTAATCTGCTGAAAAACAACTAATTTACTATTATTTAATGAAATGGAGGCTTAAGTGAAGAAGATTATTTATGCACTTATTATTTATATTGTAATGACTAATAAATTTGCCATTTGTGCAACGAGGCGTGGTGTTTTCCGGTTAGAACAGGATGACTTGCCGCCCCACGTTGTAGCAGTTCCAGTAAATTCATCTGTAGTCCAGCATTATGCACGGGCTGAACGAGTTGAGACGGTTGTTGAAGCTCAAGCAATTCCCATGGGTCAAACTATCGATAATTTCATACATGAGCGAATGCAAGAAATAGTTCAAGAATTTAGAGTCATTGCAGTAAATAGATCAGTCAGAAATGCAGATCGTGATTACATATTAAGTCGACTGAACGAAATAGCGGGTATTGTTCGAGCGGCTTATGGGAAGCCTGGCGATGAACTCATGCAAGTGGTTCAAAACATTCGAGAGCTTCAGGTCATTGAGGCTAGATACCCGAATTGTGCACAGCTTCGAGAAGTGTGTAATCGACTTCGAAGTGATGAATTAGATGAGTTCTGTCGAATATTGCAAAGATTTCAAGTTGATTATTGGTCATGATGAGGTAATACAATTTTTGGATCATCGGACAAAATTTAGTAAATTGGCTTTACATAGATTATCAAGCAATGCCTTGTACTTAGACAATTAGTTAATGTCTTTTTTATTTACTTCTTTTTTTGTAATAGGGTTTATCAATAAAATTAACAATGAACTGAGTGGTTTTTAGAAATTTACATAAAAGAAAACCGTAGAAGAACCGAAAGCTGTTAATTCTAAAGCCAGGGATTAGCTACGAAGAGCTAATGATAAGAGGCTTTCTCTTGAAGCTCTAGTAATCGTCAAGCGCCTGATTTATTCATAACGTTATAATTAGATGTTTTCTTGATTGTTGAGTGTATCAACTTGTTGATTTTCTGATGACAAAAACTCAATTAATTAATATCGAAGCTGGTACATCTGAAAAAGGTGACTTGGCGCTATGTATTTTTGAATGAAATAATTGGTAAACATTCACTAAACCGGTATGCTATCGGCAGTGCGACGTGAGGGCTTTTTTGCCTTTTGTAAATACTGTTTGTAGTTTTTCTTATTAAAGTGGGTTCGACTTTTTTAGTGATCTTTTTATAGACTGTTTCCGCTTTTCGGCCTTCTTTTTCTTTTTTTCATGAGATCATCGCATCTCTTTTTGATTTCCTTTTTTGTTATCGTTGATTTTTCTTTTGGAATATTTTCAGGGTTACCGCCTAATTCAATAAGTTTTTCTGGTTTCATACTCCAGGGCAAAAATTTAGAAATATCATCAGGAGCTTTGCCACCTGCTATAGCACATGTATTGAGATATAAATCTAACCATTTTTTTCGTTTATACGCCGCATTTGCATTGTTTGAAGAATACTCACAGTTTGACCTAAAAATATCGCGCTCCAGATTGCTCCACAGCCAAAATAGGTTTTTCGCCCTGAAACACAACCACGCAAATTAGATTCTCTCGGATTGTTATCCATAGGAATCCAGGGGTAATCAATAAAAAGAATAAGTCCGTCCCAGTGTTTTTTAAGACTTTTAAGCACTTTAAATCGCTCTGATCTTTTTTCATCTTTAAAAAGAATCAGTTCTTGATGAAGGCATGATTTGAGATCATCCATAGCTTCGCGCAGTTTATTATCCTATTCTAAAAACTCTTCACTGCCAACCTCATGGGTTATTCTCTCATTGTTCAGATAGTAGATGTTTCCAATCAGTTCAATTCATTGATTAGACCATTCATCAAAATCTTTATCACCATTGAATACCAAAAAATCTCGTCTTACGTGTGCCCAGCAAAAAGCCACCAAAAATAGTCCAGTTGCAATCAATTTTTTATAAGAAGAAAAGCGGTCAGCGCTCATAATCCCTCAGCCTATATCTCCAAAGTGCTCCTCAGGCACAATGCTTCCTCGCGTAGGCTTTACATAAAAAACAACCGTTGTTTTTGATCTAAAAACCCAAAGATACCATTGATGAGATTTTTTTCCTTCAAGCGGCACAAAAACCATCCAACGTGTTTCATCTGCTGGTGTTCTCTTTGATTTCTTTCACGGATGGCTTCAAAAATAGCAGTAAAAAGGGGAGCAATTTTTTTCAATCCACCTGTGACAGTTCTGGCAGACGGTGAGATCCCCCTATTTCGAAACTCCTGGAGGGTCCATATAGAGGTCTCTGAGAAGCGAATTTTTCCCAAATAACTTTTGATCAAAATGAAACTGAATATTTGTCCTTGGGAATTAGCTTTGGAGGTGGTGGTACAGTAATGATCCCTGGGTTATGTAGACATTTACAAGTTGGTTTATATCTTTTTCTTTTAATGATCCGCTTTGTAAGCTCTCACTTCTATCGCAATTTCTTCGGAGTCTTCTGTACCAGGAAAATCTTCAAATACTTTATCGCAACAATTACAAGTCTTTTCTTTTTCAGAATGAAAATCTAACGTCTCAGTAACGCTAGAGAGTTATCTTCTTTTTCTCGTCCATTACACCTTGGTGCTTCTTTGTTTTCCTCTTGGCCTTTTGGGTTTTGTTGATGAATTAGCACCAGTTCCAGATGATGAATTAGGCTCATTGTTGATGTTTTTATTTTTTCACTTTTTTTCGCAAAAAGTAATTTTTTTAATTTTCGAACATTTAATCCTAATTTTTCGTTCTCGAGAGTGAGTTCTTCTATTTTAGTAACTAATTGATTGCGTTCCTTTTTCCGCTGCCGACCTTTTTTTTCATAGTGAGCAACTTGTTCACGATAAGGATAGTTCTCGTTAAGAGCAAATTCTGGAAGTATCTTTTTCGAGATCCATTTGCACTGTATATCGCACATAAATGAAAATTTTTAAAGCTTTTTTTTTAAAATAAATTTTTACATTAACTACAGTAACGCTACTTGTTTGAACAATTTCGCGTAGAAATTTTCCCTTATTGAGAAGTCTGGCAAAAGAAAAAAGCGTGAAATCATCTTGAACAATACTCAGTAGAATCATTCATGTGTTAGAATTTTACTAAAATTGATGGTTTTTGCTATCAACTTTACGAAAGGTAAAAGTATATGATAGATGAGGAATTTTCAGTAAAGAAACCGACTTGGGGTTTGGGAACATTTTTAGATTTGAGATCACTCTATCAAGACTGAATTTTAGATTCAGAAATTAAGAAGTATATCCAGATCAAGAAAATAATGACAACGGGCAGCTTTTTTTAAGTAGGTCGCTTTGAAAGCGGGACAGAAATCAATAATTACCATCTGTAAGGAGCTAACGCTCATGCAGGTATCTGTTATTTTGGATAAATTCAAGAGCATGCGAATTGGTTTAACTCGTAGCTTTACGGTTTTAATGAATGTTTATAATAATTGTAAGACCCAAGAAAGCGAAGATATTCAATACTAATATTTCGATTTTAGTGCGAAATAAATGGAACCGATTTTCATGTAAATTTCTTAAAATCACTCAGTTCATTGTTAATTTTATTGATAAATCGGATTTTTTTGAAAAAATGCCTAATTAGTTACGACTTAGTATTCTTATCTATTTTTAATAATATTTGGTCATGTCGGAAAGAAACTCGTAATGAATAAATTTATTATTAACAGAAAGCGATCGACTTAAGCAGATGCTAAATGCGATTTCGCAAATTTCAGTATGCTTTTTTGTGAGCATAAACTTCGCAATTTCCGATGATGATAAAAAGCTCAAAATTATCTTATGAATATGCCTATTCAATCAAGAAAGATCGATTCTTGTTTGTGGTTTCTCTTTTTTTGGGTGTATTGATCACGCCATAGAGAAAGAAGAAAAAATAGCACTCCCATTTTCTTCATACTGTAAAAAGAGGCGTGTTTTTTTCCGGGATTACCTCTTTGATTTTCTTCAAAAGCCTGAGCAAAGACACTTTTGGAATGAGAAAAGGTCTAAGGGCCTGATCTTGTGCAAAAATTACTTCCTCAGTGTTTGAATGACGTTTTGAGTGACATGCTGGAGTGTCTCCATCACTGCTTGTCCTCGGTTGGCGACTGCTTCAAAATACGGAAGGCGTGTGGGATTCAGTCCTGCTTGCAGTTCGTGTAAAGGGATTGCTCCAGGAAGATCTCGCTTATTGTATTGAAAGACCAGGGGGAGTTGGTGGAGCTCATAGCCATGTTTTTGGAGGCTTTTTTCTAGAAAATCGAAGCTTTCTAAGTTCGCTTCCATGCGCTCCACCTGACTATCTGCAACAAAAATGATTCCGTCTACGCCTTTGAGGATGAATTGTCGAGAAATTTCATAAAAAGTCTGTCCCGGGATTGTGTACAGGTGAAATCTTGTAGTGTAACCACGAACTTCTCCGACGGTGAGGGGTAAAAAGTCAAAAAACAAGGTGCGTTCATTTTCTGTGCTAAGTGTCATGAGTTTGCCTTTTTGGCTTTGCTCAGTTTGCTCATAAATGTACTGCACGTTCGTAGTTTTCCCACTCAGACCTGGTCCGAAGTAGATGATTTTACAGTTAATCTCTTTTGTTGAATAGTTAATGAAACTCACTTAATAGATCTCCATGCGATTGGCCAATGCTCTGGCAATCGTCTGCTTGTCAGTGTATTCAAGAACGCCTCCTACGGAAAGGCCTAAAGCAAGTTGCGTGACTCGAATCTTGAAAGAGCGTATCTTCCAAGCAAGGTAAGATGCCGTAGCCTCTCCTTCGACACTCGGATTGGTGGCTAAAATGACTTCTTGGATGCTATGGGTGCTTAGGCGTTGAAAAAGTGGCTGAATCTTCAAATCCTCCGGGCCAATACCCTCTAAGGGAGAAAGTGCTCCATGTAAAACATGGTAAAGCCCTGAGTAGGATCCTGATTGTTCAATAGACATCAGGTCATGGGGTTGCTCGATCACACAGAGGAGCTGAGGGTTGCGTTTCGGATGGGAGCATAACGAGCAAAGAGGATGATCGGTAAAGTGGAAGCATTGCTGACAGAGGACGATTTTATTTTTCGCTTGTAAAATCGCCTCTGCTAAGGCGGGTTGATCTTGTTTTAAAATGAAATAGGCAAGACGTGTGGCTGTTTTTTCTCCGATACCAGGAAGCTTTCCTAATTCCGCAATGAGGCGTTTTAAAGGATCATGTATCTTCATCCGAATCCCTTATTTGAATGGGGCCTATTTGAGAAGCAAAAAGAGATTGAGCTTCTAAGATCACAGGATGGTTTTTGGCTTTTTCTTCGACAGAAGCTATTTTTGCCTGTAAATCGCGCTCTTTTTTTTCAGCAAGGCTGCTTCCTCCGGTTGAGGATTCAATGCGAATTTTTGTTTCAAAGCCTAAGTATTCTGTAGCAAGCTGTGTTAACTCTTTTTGAGCAAGAGGAGATTGTAATTGTTCTCGGAAGTAAGCTTGATCAGGAGCAAAAAAGATCTGAAGGACTTTCTCTGAAGGGCTAGGCATGGTGTTGGTGCTTGAATGCTCTAAAACACTTGCAAACAGAGGTCGTGATTGCCGTACTTTTTCCACGAATCCTTCCCAATTCAGATGGGATGCTGCTGTTTGTACA
>DAISZI010000079.1:0-7260 GCA_036824885.1 Oligoflexia bacterium | reverse complement strand
GAAGGGATTTCATGTTGAGAAGGGATCCTCATTTTACAATTCGGTGGGTCGTGATGCTAAAAGTATTTTTTGGGTTTAAGTAAAAAGAAAAAGGGTGGTCAAGCGGGTTGCGTATTCGGATCGTATGAGGGTTCTTTTTTGAGCGTTAAAAAAAACAGTCGTATGAAAGAGTTTGTACGGGAGACGCAAGAAGAGGTACGAGTCCTTTGGCAGAGGCTAAAAGCCAATTCGTTCTGAAGAGACCGCTTGAGCTTTCGACTCGACTAAGGAAGCTCAGAGAGGAGTTATTTGCGTTCTTTTTTTGGATTTTGGTTCAGAAGAATGATGATCCTACCATTGAGCTCCTGAGGCTTGGGAGCAAAAAATGTGATTAAAAATGATGGCAGTTTACGTGAGCGCACACTTGTAATCATCGTCATTTATTTTAAAAAAAATCCTCTAACAGGAGATTTGTAGCTCCCATCAACACAGCGACTAAAAAAAGTTCATTCATCTTTCAGTGATACCCAAAGTCAGCGCTATTTCTGGGTACTCAGGGTGCTTTCTCATCTTTTTGAATCATGCTTATGCCTTTTTTGGCATGTTGACATTTCTGAGGAGTTTTGAGTTGTGGGGGCTTTTTTTTTCTGAGAAAAGTGGTAGTTTTAGAACGATGCAAAACTTAACGAAAACCTATGAGCCTGAACATTTTGAAGCTTCTTTGTACCGTGCTTGGGAAGATGCCGGGTGTTTTCAAGCTAAAGATCAGAATGCTCCTGACCAAGAAGCATTTGCGATGGTGATTCCGCCTCCCAATGTAACCGGTGTTTTGCATATGGGGCATGCTTTAACCAATACTATTCAAGATATTCTCGTGCGGTGGCATAGGATGAAGGGGGACAATACTCTGTGGTTACCTGGAACTGATCATGCTGGGATTGCCACTCAGATTCAAGTGGAAAAAGCTATTGCTCGCGAAGCATTGAGTCGGCACGATCTGGGCAGAGAGGCTTTTCTCAAGCGTACTTGGCAGTGGGTAACGGAGCATGGGACCAAGATTACTGAGCAATTAAAATCTTTGGGTTCGTCTTTAGATTGGTCACGTGAAAGGTTTACTTTTGATGAAGGGTTTTCTCACTCAGTCAAAGAAGTCTTTGTGAGGCTGTACGAGGAGGGTTTGATTTATCGAGGGGAGCGGATGATTCATTGGTGCCCTCGATGTCAGACAGCACTTTCAGAACTTGAAGTCATTGCTACTGAGCAGCAGGCTTCTTTTTGGTACGTGGCTTATGAGGTGGTTGATGGAGGTCATGGGTTAAAAAAAGAGGATGGGACACCCGAGACTTTAGTGATTGCTACCACACGGCCTGAAACGCTTTTAGGAGATACTGCTGTTTTTATTCATCCGGAAGATCCGAGGTATTTGAAGTTTCATGGGAAGCAAGTCAAATTACCTTTGGTAGGAAAGATTTTGCCGATCCTTCAAGATGCTTATGTCGATCCTACTTTTGGTAGTGGGGTTTTGAAGGTCACCCCTGCGCATGATTTTAACGATTACGAGTTAGGCAAAAAGCACGGTCTTGCGTTTGTCTCAGTCATGGATCCGGATGGAAAGATGGGGGTTGAGGCAGGCATTTATGCTGGGAAGACCTATGGCAAAGCGAGAGAAGCTGTCGTTGAAGATCTGAAAAAGTTGGGTCATTTGGTACGGGTTGAAGAGCATCAAAATTCAATAGGTTTATGTCAAAGATGTGATACCCCAGCGCAACCTCGGGTTTCTCAGCAGTGGTTTATGAAAATGGCTTCTTTAGCTGAGCCTGCTATAGAAGCGGTTCGATCGGGGAAGGTGGTTTTTTCTCCGAAGGTTTGGGAGAAAACTTATTTTGATTGGATGGATCAGATTCGGGATTGGTGTATCTCCAGACAGCTTTGGTGGGGGCATCAGATTCCAGCGTGGTACTGTGACTGTGGAAAAGTAAGCGTGAGCCGAGAGATTTTGTCGCGTTGCATGCATTGCCACAGTGAGAGCATTGTTCAAGATGAGGATGTTTTGGATACCTGGTTTAGCTCTGCTTTGTGGCCTTTTGCGACGTTAGGATGGCCCTTGAAGACTCAGGCCTTGGAGACATTTTACCCGAATGCTATTTTAGAGACGGGTTTTGATATTATTTTTTTCTGGGTAGCGCGCATGATGATGCTGGGGATGCATTTCACGGGAGAGGTGCCTTTTCGAAGGGTTTACTTGCATGCCATGGTACGTGATGAAAAAGGTCAAAAAATGTCTAAAAGTCGAGGAAATGTCATTGATCCTTTGACGGTGATTGAGCAGTACGGGGCAGATCCTTTGCGGTGGACGCTTACGAGTATGGCGGGGCAGGGAAGGGATATCAAATTATCTTTGGATCGGGTTCAGGGATCTCGCGCTTTTTGTAATAAGCTTTGGAATGCTGTGCGTTTTTTTCATTTTCATGCCGGAGTCTCGGAGGTTGCCGTTATTTCAGAATGGAAGGGAAGAAAATTGGGGGTCTTGCATCAGTGGATTCTCAAGAAGCTTGCTCTTACCATTGAGCAGGTCGAGCGAGGTTTGGAGTGCTTTGAGCTTCATTTATCGGTTCAGGCATTGTTGGAGTTTGTTTGGGACGAGCTTTGTGAGTGGTATTTAGAAATGTCAAAATTCCTTTTTCTGAAGAGTGCCGAGGAGAAAAAGGAAGCGCTTGAGGTTCTGAGGTATGTTTTAGATCAGCTTCTTCGACTGATGCACCCTTTTGTTCCTTTTATCACAGAAAAACTTTGGCAGTCTTTACTTGGTCATGAGTCCTTCTTGATGCTTCAGTCTTTTCCGAAACCTTCGTTGATTGATTATGGGAAGGGGTATGAGGCGGTAGAAGAGATTCGTTCAGTGATTCAAGCACTGCGTCATTTTCGTGGTGAGCATGCTATTTCTCCTCAGGTCATTTTGAGGGCGTCTTATCGTTTTAAGTCTGAGCCATCTTTCTGTAGAGAGGATGGGTTATGGGTAGAATGGGTAGAGAAACTCTCACAGGTACGTTTCGAAGATGGGGTGTTTGCTCAGGAAACAGTTCTTTCCTTGTCTTTTTTAGAATTAAGAATTTTCATGGATGGGCATTTGGATGCACAAGCTGAGATCAAGCGTTTAGATAAGCAGTTGAAAAAGGTAGATGAAGATCTTGCCTGGAAAGGCAAGAAGCTTGGGGATGCTGCTTTTTTGCAAAAAGCTCCTGCTTTTTTAGTTGAGCAAGTGAAGGAAGAATGCCGTCATCTTGAGTTCAAGCGTGAGGAGCTTCGGACTTCTTTGGATCAGTTACGGAAATAGGATGCGAGCTATTTTGCTGGGGCCTATTGCTCTTTCTTCTAAAAAACAAAGAGCTTGGTTTCGTCAGTGGAAGGTGAGTACATCGGATCTTTTGGTAGGAGTTGACGGAGGATTGGATATTTGGAATCGCTATGGCTATCAGCCCCATTGGGGGGTAGGAGATTGGGATAGTTTAGAGAACAAGGGTCTTTTGAAGAAAGTGCTTCGTGTAGATCTTCAGCGTGATAAAGATCGAAGTGATTTGTTTCATGCTGTTTTACTTGCTTTATCGCAAGGAGCTCGTAGACTTTTGTGTGTAGGTTTTACCGGGGGGCGTTTAGATCATCATTTAGCGACTCTTTGTGATTTAGCTTGGTTTTCTGATGATCCACGATGGATTGCGCCTATTGAGGTTTTTGGGGTGGATGGAGGGACTGTTTTTTTATCGCAATATCAGTCTTCTTGGCGTAGAAAGTTACCTTTGAAAACTTTGGTTTCTATTTTTGGATTTCCAGAAGGTGCCTCAGGGGTAGATCTGACGGGCTTTCGTTACGAGCTGAAAAATGCTCTTTTACTTCCTTCTTCACTGGGGTTGAGTAATGAAGTGCTGTCTGAGCAAGTGGAAGTGAGATTGAAGAGGGGGCATTTGTTGGTTCTGATTCCTGAGAGGAATGTATGGAGATGATGGTTCCTGAGACAATAGGTGTGATTGGGGCAGGAAGTTGGGGCACTCTTTTGGCTCAGATGGCTGCTTTGAGAGTGAAGCGGGTTTTTGTTTGGACTCGTAGAGAGGAGGATGCTCAGGCTGTTCATGATACAGGGTGTCATAGAAGGTATTTTCCTAATCTCAAACTTCATAAAAATATCTTTTTTGAACACCGAATAGATCAGTTTTTTCAGCACCGACCGAAAGTGTTGATTTGGGCATTGCCTTCTGAGATTTGCCGTTTGGAGGCGCGTAAGGTTGCTTCCTGGGTGAGGGGCGATGAGTTATTGATTCATACTACTAAGGGAATTGAATCTGAAACTTTAAAGAGAGTTTCTGAAGTTTTGACAGAGGAGCTGGTTTTGAAGCGTCTGGGGGTTCTCAGTGGTCCTAATCTTACTTCGGAAATGGTGCGAGGGGAGCCTGCAGGAAGTGTGATTGCTACTTGTTTTGTTGATGTGGCGGAAACTGCTCGGGTTATTTTTGAAAGTGCTATTTTTCGTATTTATCCTGAGCAAGATGTGATTGGGGTGGAGTGGTCAGGTGCTTTAAAAAATATTATTGCTATTGCTTCTGGGGCCTTAGGTGCCATGAAGTTAGGCGGGAATGCCGGTGCGCTTTTGATGAGCCAGGGATTGAAAGAGATGATAGCTTTTGGCAAGGCAATGGGTGCTTTAGAGGCTACTTTTTTGGGACCTGCAGGAATAGGGGATTTGTTTGCTACTTGTAGCAGTGTTTCGAGCCGGAATTATACGGTGGGCTACCGGTTGGCGCTCGGGGAGCCTTTGGGTCGTATTTTGGAGGATTTGGGTCGGGTCGCTGAGGGTGTGAGAACGACAGAGGGTGTTTGGAAATTTGCATCTGAGAATGGCATTGCGATGCCTGTAACCCAAGCTGTTTACCAGTTTTTACAGGGAAAGTGTTCCGCAAGGGAGATTCTTTCTCAGGTGATGAGTTAGCTTTAAGGTGGGTGGATGGATGATGGATGAAAAAGGATTTACTAAATATTTGGGTCGTCATGAGATCCAGGCAGCTGTGCAGGCTTTAGCCGCTCGGATCAATGAAGATTACGCTGACCAGGAGGTGGTCTTGGTGGGGGTTTTGAAGGGCGCGGTAATCTTTATGGCGGATTTGCTTCGTCATTTAAAAATTGCAACTGAAATTGAGTTCGTGCGTCTTTCTAGCTATGGGAAGGATCGTGGTTCCAGTGGTACCGTGACATTGATTAAAGATATTCACGTTGATGTACGTGGTAAGCACGTTTTGATTGTTGAGGAAATCATTGACAGTGGCCATACGCTTAAATTTCTTTATGATCGGTTAAAATGTGCAGGAACGGCCTCTCTTGAGATTGTCACACTTTTGGATAAGCGCGCAAGACGCATGGTCAATGTCCCCGTGAAGTATATTGGCAAGACGACTGAGGATCAGTTTTTAGTGGGCTATGGTCTTGACCTGGGAGAAAGAAGCAGGAATCTCCCTGATATTTACTATCTCAAATACCCTCATTGAGCAGTCAAACCTGCTGAGATTTTTTTTCTTCTGCGGACGCTTGAAGAGGGGGGATGGTTTTTTCTTCTTCTTGAAGTCTTTTGAATCGTGCGTCTTCTACTCCATTAATTGCATCTTTGAAGTTGCGGATGGCCTTGCCCAGTGTATTGCCAAGCTCAGGAAGTCTTCTTGGACCAAAAATAAGAAGGACGATACCCATGATTAAAAGATGTTCTCCGGAAATTCCAAACATAAATTTCTACCTTTCTGGCTTTTTTTTAGCGGGCTTGATTTTCTTTTTTACTAGCAAATTCAAGGCCCAGGTTCCCCATCTCCCTTTTAGCACTTACCAAATGATCACGGGGGATCAGCCTCATGAAGATCAGGCTCGCTGGAGTCGAGTATACCGTGGTGTATCTCTCGTGTACAGAAAAGAGGTGTCGGGTTTTTTGTTGGAAAATGTCCAGTTCTTACAAGGTGAGTGTGCTTTGGATATAGCGGCAGGAGAAGGCAACAACGCTGTTTTTTTAGCCAAAAAAGGATTTCAAGTAGATGCTTTAGATCTTTCTGAGGTGGCTGTAAGAAAAGCTAAAAGACTTGCTAAGTCTAATCAGTTGAATATAAATGTTTTTTTGGCAGATATTCATAGCTATCATTTAGAGTCAGAAAAGTATGATGTGATCGTGGGGATGGAGTACTGGGAAAAAAGTACTGTGCCTAAGCTCATGCGTAGTTTAAAGCCAGGGGGAGTCCTTTTTTTAGAAAAACACGCAAGTCCCACCGGGTTTTTTTTAAAAAAGGAAGCGTTTCAAGAAGTAGTTCAAAAATTTGAAATTTTGGTCTATCATGAGACTACACGCGGAAAAAATTCTAAATTAAGTTTATTGCTGAGAAAGCCTCTCTCTTTTGAGTGATAGCTTTTTAAGCTATTTTTATTGAAAGAAGTTCAGGTAAGCTTGTGGTGAGGTTCATTATTTTTTTGATTTTTTTTTGCCCTATTTTTTAAATGCGCAAAATTTATCTTCTCAAGACGATCTTTTGAATGCCCCGTTTGATCCTTCGCAAGAATCGAAAAATTTTTCTTGGCAAAAGGCGCGTAAACTTTTTGGAATTACTTACTTTTGTTATTTTTACGGTCCTGGAGTGATATCAAAGACTTTCTCCTATAGTCCTAATCAACTGGGGTTAGCGGATGATGGTGGTATTCGGCTTCAGAGTCAAATTTCCTTCAAATACAAATTCTCTTCTCGTTTAGCACTTGACTTGCAGATGAAAAACAAGATTCTTCTTTATAATTATGATGAAAATTTAAAAAATTATCGCTACGAAGGTACTCGTATTGGAATTTCAGGTCTGCTTTTGCGAGGTAAAGATTGGGATTTAAGCGGTGCTTTGAATACGGATTTTCCTTATTTTTTTCCTGATTTTTTCTCAGGGTTTCAGTCTCAAGCGAGAAAGATTATTTTAGATCCAGGTATGTTTGGATCTTTTAAGTATGAGCCATCAGGAAGCAGGTGGTTTGTGTTTTCCGTGCTGGCTCCTAGAGTATACTTTTATCAGGACTTAGATGCCTCTGAGTCTCATTTTCAGAAGGGGGGATTTTCAGCAAAAAACAAACCAGAGTTAGTTATTGCTATGTATCCAACAATTAATTACAGGCTGACTTCTCAGGTGAGTCTTACATTTGGAACGAGCTTTGATTATCGCAAGCAGGTTTACTCAAATTGGAATATTTTTCACGGAAGTCTTGATGCGAATGGGGATAGTTCTG
>DAISZI010000078.1:0-7303 GCA_036824885.1 Oligoflexia bacterium | reverse complement strand
GGTCTGATTAGGAAAGATTTTTGATTTGTGATACTTTTGATATTTTCTGCGGCTTCCGTAGGTATTTTACATTCTCTTGCTCCAGGACATTGGTTACCCGTTGTTTTGATTGCAAAATCTCGAAAATGGCCTTTAAAAAACGCTCTTTTGGGTGCTTGTGTGACTGCGTTGGGGCATATTGCTTTGTCCTTTTTTTTGGCACTTTTATCCTTATGGGTAGAGACTCATTTTTTTTTGGATTATGAAGAGTCCATTGAGCGTTACGCAGGTTTGGCTTTAGGCGTTTTTGGTTTGTTCTTTGCTGGGATTGCTTTTTTTACTCAATGGAGTTGTCATGGTCACACTCATCTCAGTGCTCAAGTTCCTTCACAGAAAACTCCTTTTTGGTTTTTATTCACCTTAGGTTTTTCTCCTTGTGTTGCCGTTTTACCGGTGGTGGGACAGGCTATTGTGGAAGGGGTGGGTGCCTTGCTGTGCATCTGGGTAGCCTTTTCTTTGGGGGTCTTGGCTGCTCTTTTGGGTTCCACTTTTTTGGCTTTTTTAGGTTTTTTTAAATTAGAGCATCCTATTTTTGAGCATTATGGGGATGTGGTTGCGGGATGTAGTGTTGCTTTAGTGGGTTTTCTTCTTTTTTATTTTTCTCATTGAGGGCAGGGTCTCAAGATTTTTACGCCTGCACATAGTAGGCCTGAGCTTAGCTTTTTTGATGGGTTTCTTGCATCCGTCACGAGACTTCGTTTGTGTTACTCACAAAATCAAGTATTTTGACTCAATAGCAACCTGTTTTGTTGCTATTTTCTGGGAGAAGTTTCAGGGTTTGGGTTTTTTTCAGGTACCTGGGATCTTGATGTGCGAGTGGCAGAAAGCAGGAGTCTTGGGGGGATCTATGCTAGATCCTCGATGAGGAAGATTCAGAGGTGATGGGGGTATTTTGTCCTGGGGTCAGTTCTTTTTAGAATAAGCTTACTCCAAAAAGAAGCTGATAGTCTCGAAGGTAGATGCTGGTATTGGCGAAGTGGCTGATATTTTTTAATCCGTGTAGGTAGCGGCCCTCAATTAAAAAATCGACGGTGTAAATGACGTGAATCCGAGCTGCCAGGCTAAAAAGCGCGCCGTAATCTTCTGCATCGTAGTTAGATGCACTATAAGATCCTAGGGTGATTTTTGCAGGAGAGTTGTCTTGATAAGAGCCCCATGCCCCGTAACCTCCGACACCCAGAGAGAGTGTGGGGGCAATGTAGTAGCGCAATAAGATAGGGATTTGGATGGCTTGGAAGCTGATTTCGGAGGTAGTGGCATTGAGGATTTGTTGAAATCCTCGGGTTGCATAAACAGCGTCCATTTCAAAAGTAATACCCTCGAATACTTCATATTCTAATCCTAGGAGATAGGTTGAGGTGGGTGAGTGAGAGGATAGTGCAAAGGCATTGTTTTGGCCCAGGCAAGCACTTGGGAAGGTGTAGCCCCAGAGTCCTCGAAGGGATCTTGCGTGTACGTTAGGTAGATAGATCAGGAGTAAAAAAAGACTGGCAATACCCAAACGCATTGCGCTTGAATCTAACCCTCAGAGCTTGAAATGCAATATTTTTTATTGATGAAGAGGGGGGTAATTGTCTTGTACTTGACAGAAGCTGGGGGCGAAGGATAAAAGAGGGTGTTTAGGAGTCTCCCTGCGAGGATTTTTTTGCAGGAGTGTCATCTGAGATTTTCGGGGTTTGTTTTTAGAAATGAGGGTCTTGTGAGTTTGAGCGGCAGAGAAGCGAGCAGATCAGGGGAGATGCGATGAAGACCTCTTATCGGTCGTTTTGGTTGAATAAGGCATTTAGTTTTTTCGGAGTTTTTCCTTTGGGAATTTATGTGGTAGTCCATTTTTACCGCAATTTAGCGAGTCTTTCTGGAGTAGCTGCTTTTAATCAGCGTCTTGCGAGTACGAAGTCTTTACCTTTGATTGTGCCTCTGACGATCTTATTGCTTTGGGTGCCGATAGCTTTTCATGGTTTTTATGGGTTGTTTGCCATGAAGAAATCCCGCCCTCATCTTTTACAATTTCCTTATTTTGGGCATTTAAAGTACGTTTTACAGCGGTTAAGTGGTATTGGTCTTTTGCTTTTTATTCCTGCTCATGTTTATAAAACGAGCATTCGGCCTATTTTGCACGCAAGGCCTCTTTCTTTTGATGATATGTCTTGGGCGTTTCATGATCCCTTAGCACTTTCCCTTTATCTTTTGGGTGTTTTAGGGGTTTCTTACCATTTGTCCAATGGATTGTGGCAGTTTTGCATCGGTTGGGGGATTACTAAGAGTGAAGCTGCGATGAGACGGATTCAAGCAGGGAGTATCTTTTTATTTATGATCTTGTTTGTGATGGGTTGTAGTTCGATTTTGGGATTCTATCTTTAAGGTGCACAGGCTGAGAGGCAAAGGAGCCCATTTGTAAGAAAGTGGCCTCTTCGAACTTGGCATGAGCGATCTCTGTTTTTCCTTCTGCTTCATAGCATTTTCCCAGGCGGTGAAGCACTGTTGCTGTCATTTCTCCCGAGCGTAAAATGGTATTGTAGATCTTGCGGGCTAAGACAAAGTCGCCTGCATCAAAAAGAAGTTCTGCATTTTTCATGAGAAAAGTCACATTAAGCTTTCCATTGGGAAGATAAATCTCTCCCATGCAAGGCTTTTGGGGCTCTCGATGGTCTTTTGAAGGCATGAGTTCCACGGGTTGAGGGTCTCGAGCCTTGACTCTTATCAAGTACTCACGTGTTCGCATGCTTTCTTCTTCAGAGAGGTTGACTAAGACTTCCTGAAGTGCCTTGAGTCTCAAAAGACGATCTCCGGAAGGAATAGATACAATGTCAATGACTTCTAAATTAGTTTGTTGTAGTTGACGTCTGACAGATTCACCGAAAAAACAAGTCGTATTATCCATAACGCGATGAAATCTATCACAGGTGAAAATAAAGTACAATCACAGCCGCCCTGTGCCGGTTTCCTGTGGGAAAGTAATCAGCATTGTAGAGAAAAGAGTTAGGCCATAGGTTTTTTGAGGGAGTCCATGCAGATGACAAAACGGTATTTTACTTTACCTGCGAGGACTTGGGTATAAGCTTCATTGACTTTTTGAATAGGAATGCGCTCGATTTCTGGGGTGATTTTATATTTTGCGCAAAAATTCAGCATTTCTTGAGTTTCTCTCGTGCCTCCGATTAAGGAACCTGATAGCGATCGTCTTGAGTCAATCAGGGTAGAGGCCTTGACAGGGACAGCCTGAGGCGGCACGCCTAGGAGTACGAGTGAACCATCTAAACGTAAAAGATTTAAATAGAGATCCCAGGGGACTTCTGCAGAAATAGTATTGAGTATCAGATCAAACGATCCTTGAAGTTTTTCAAATAGTTTGGGTTCTGAAGTGGTATGAAAATTGACTGCTCCCATTTTTTTTGCGTCTTTTTGTTTGGCAAGACTGCGACTGAATACAGTCACTTCTGCTCCTAACGCAGAGGCAATCTTAACGGCCATATGGCCTAATCCGCCCAGTCCTAAAACAGCCATTTTTGTACGGGTATTGACTTTCCAATGTTTCAGCGGGGAGTAAACGGTAATGCCTGCACATAAAAGAGGTGCTGCCAGATCTAATGCTAGAGCATCTGGAATAGAAAAAACGTAATTTTCATCGACAACAATTTGGTCTGAATACCCTCCTTGCGTATAACCGTGTTCTAAAGGGGTATTGTAGGTAAATACCGTTTTTTCACAGTACTGCTCAAGTTTTGTTTCGCAAGCAAAGCAGGTTCTGCAGGAATCGATGTAGCAGCCCACGCCTACGCGATCTCCCTTTTGAAAACGTGTCACTTTTTTTCCTAATTCCGTCACGATGCCTGTGATTTCGTGTCCTGGAACGAGAGGGTAGTGAGAGCCTGGCCATTCCCCTCTTGCTTGGTGAATATCAGAATGACAAATCCCGCAGTAATGAATGGCAATGAGAACCTCATGATCCTCTGGCTCTTTTCTTTTAAAATCAAAAAACCTTAAAGGTTCATCTTCTGAAAAAGCAGCGTAACCTTGAGTCTCAAGCATGCTTTTTGAGTCTTTCATGAGAACGCGAAAGTTGCCTTGCCTGCAGCGTTCTCTGATGTAATTGCTGATTCATCCGAAGTTCACGTAAGACCCCGATGGGTAAATGAGGGTGTTTTTTTAAAAAAGCACTCACTTTTTGATCTAACTTTTCTGAGCAGTGCTTGGGGTACATGAGTTTTGCAAAGCTTGCGTTGAATTTATCTGGAAATTTTTCAACGATGCTAGGAAGTTTTTTAAAAAAATCATCTTCCATAAATTCAGTGATTTCTAAGCGGTCTTCGGGATGAAAAACGCTCATAATACGTCGTGCTTTTTCAATTGAAAGCGTTTCATAGTGAGGATCTTCTTGGAGCAACCTTTTCCACCATAGCTTTTTATTTTTTATTTCTGGGATGCTTGCTTCTGCAGCCATCGCCCAAAGTCGACCTTTATCATTTTTATCCGCAGTTAATTCAGCTGTAATTTTTTTACGAGCGGAAGGGATGCCTTCATGAGCAAGCCTGAAGAGGATTGACCAACGGCGTTCTTGATCGAAAGGAAAACCTGCGATTTCTTTTTGTTGAAGCCAGGTTTCAGCACGTTTTAATCCTGCTTGACTCCTCAGGACGTTGAGATAGCGTGTAAAAAGAACTATTTTCATCGGATTTTTAGGATCTGTTTTTTCAAAGAGAGAAAATACAAATGCTTCTGTTGGTTCTTGGTACTTTCTTTTGAGGTCTTGATCTAAGTACCAAAAAGCAGTGATCATGTAATCTAAAGCCTGCTGAAAAACACCTAAGTCTTGCTCGTTTTTCAGATGAGTGATGCACCACTTGATGAAGGTTTGAGCCGGTAGTTGAGCATGTCGGACCATGGTCCAAAGAGTGGACCAGAGCATTTGTTTGAGAAGAGGATCCTGCATGCTCTCTAAAGAACTTTCTAAACTGTTCAGACTTGCAGTATCTAAAATCACATGGACAAAGTCGTGATCGTCCACATTCGGAAAGACAAATAGCGGGGTTTTTTTACCAGAAGCTGCATCAATTTTTGTCGTAGCACCGCTGTAACGAACGTTGAGGGTTTCACGAAGCACGATCTTGCCTTGGTCATTGAGGTCGTAGAGACCAATTTTTGTCTGATGAGATCTTAATTTTTTATCAGCCTCATCGGGGTACTGGTTCAGCACCATTGTGTCAATGACTCCATTTTTTGACGAATACTCCACCTTAACGGCATTGGTACCGCTTGTTTTTAACCACTCAAGTTCCCAGGAGGTGAGGTTTTCTTGAGCAGCTTCTGCCAAAGTTTGAATAAAATCCGTTCTTGTCGCGTTGCCAAATGCATATTTTTTAAAGTACGCTTTAAGTCCTCGTAAAAAAGTCTCTTCCCCTAAAAAATGGACCAATTGCTTCAAAACAGAAGCGCCTTTTCCATAAGTAATCCCGTCAAAATTGGCAATGGCAGTGTCTGTGTCCGCTGCGACTCCTACAATAGGATGGGTGGTGACGTAGTCGTCTTCTTGGTAGGCCCACATCTTGTCAGAGCTATGAAATTGCTGCCAAACACTTGCTGGGCCTATTTTATCCTGGAAATGACTCATCGCAAGGTTGCTTACGTAGGTGGCGAAGCTTTCGTTCAGCCATAAATCGTCCCACCATTTCATGGTAACTAAATTACCAAACCACATATGTGCGAGCTCATGGATGATGGTTTCTGCACGACGTAAAACTAAAATAGGTGTGGGAGGCGTACGAAAAATGTACTGTTCGGTGAAAGTTACCGCGCCTACATTTTCCATGGCACCTTGATTGTAATCAGGTGTCAAAATCTGATCGTATTTTTGAAAGGGGTAGGCATAGCCGAAAGCTTTTTCGAAGTACTGAAAACCTTGATCGGTGATTTCAAACCATGATTGAGCATCTTTTTCTAAGTACTGGGCCATCGATTGACGAGCAAAAAGTCTCAAAGACACTTTACTTTTTGTACGACTTTCCCACTGATGGTAGGGGCCTGCCATTAATGCAAAAAGATAACAGCTAAAGGGCTTTCCTTGGGGGAAGGTCCAGCGACGAGTGTGCTCATTGAGGGTAGCTACATGAGATTCTCGAGCATTGGCAATGACAGTCCATTCGGAAGGTGCGTCTACACTCAGTTCGTACTGAGCCTTTAAATCGGGCTGGTCAAAAACGGGAAAGGCTTGATTCGCGTTGTAAGGCTCAAAGTCGGAATAAACGTAGAATTTCCCGTCTGCTTGGTCCTGCGTTCGATGAAAACCAAAGCCCTTATTTTGGTAGGCGTGGGTAAATTCAATGGTCAAGCTATTGGATCCGACTTGAAAATCTTTGGTTTTGAAGACAATTCTCAGCTGTTTTTCGTACTGATACTCGACCTCTTTACCGTTTAACTCAATTGAGTTAATCGTCCCACCTGCAAATTCCATAAAAAGTGAAGCAGAAACTTGCGAAGCTTCCGGGGAAATCTGGAAGGTGGCCTGTACCTTTCCTTGATAAGTTGGTTCTTTTTCTGGTAAGACAAAAAAAAGACGGTATTGCAATTGACTGATTTGCTTGGCTCTACTCTGCGCTTCTGCTTGAGTGAGAACGCCGTGAAACGCTTGAGACTCATGGGACATAAGGGCTGTCATCAGGATGGCTCCTACAAAGAATAAAGAAACGATAGGGTTTTGCTTTCTCATCATTGGCCTTATAACACAAGCCGAAAAAGGGAGAAGGTAAAAAAGAAAACTTAATGACTAGATATCTCTCGTTTTCTAGAGTCATGGCTAGCGGAGTCTGCTAGTGCATCATTTTTTACTCAAAGGCATCTTGTTACTCACATGAGGGAGCATTTTTGAAATCAAGGCTTCTATCTTGCTCGATCCTTGAGACACGTTCTCAAGAATATCGCTGTGGCTTAGTTTCTCAGGATAGAGATCAACAGGAGAGGCAGCAATGTACGAGATACCTGCTACTTCAATTCCATGATGCTGTGCAACAATGCATTCCGGAACTGTTGACATCCCTACCGCTTCCACGCCTAGCATCCTGAGCATTTTGATCTCTGCCAATGTTTCGTAACAAGGTCCTAGGGTTGCAGCATAAACGCCGACACTGACGGCTATGCCTTCTTCTTCGGCTGATCGCCTCATAAGATCCAACAGTCTCTTGCTGTAGGGTTCTCCGAGATCTAAGAATCTGGGGCCAAATTCTGGATTATTGGGTCCTACTAAAGGATGGGTGCCTGTTAAATTGATATG